>NZ_JBDJPF010000044.1:0-58350 GCF_054957865.1 Streptomyces xingningensis | reverse complement strand
TGGCGTTGTCGTGGTGGTCGAGGTGCCTGGTGGGGGGCCGCCGGGGGGGGGGGCCGGGGTGGTCGACGCCTCGGTGGTGGTCGGGGGTCACGGTGGGGGGGGGGGGGTGCCTGTGGGTGTTCGGGGGGGGTTGTTTGTTGTTTTGTTTGTTTCTTTTGGCACCGTTGGGGGGGGGGGGGGGCCGCGGGGCCCCGCCCCGCCCTGATGTGGTGATCTCAGCTTGTAGTGATCTCAGCGGCCCTTGGGCATCCGCATGCCCTTGGGCATCGGACCCTTCGGCACCGGCATATTGCTCATCAGATCTCCCAGCGCCCGCAGCCGGTCGTTGACGACCGTCACCTGTGCGCCGGGCAGCACTCTCGGCAGCTTGAGCAGCGTGGTGCGGAGCTTCTTGAGCGGCACCTGGCCCTCGCCCTCGCCCACCACGATGTCGTGCACCGGCACATCCGCCACGATGCGCGCCATGCGCTTCTTCTCGGCCGCCAGCAGGCTCTTGAGCCGGTTGGGGTTGCCCTCGGCGACCAGCACGATGCCGGCCTTGCCGACGGCCCGGTGCACGACGTCCTGGCTGCGGTTCATCGCCACCGCGGGCGTCGTCGTCCAGCCGCGGCCGACGTTGTCCAGCACCGCGGCCGCGGCGCCCGGCTGGCCCTCCATCTGCCCGAAGGCAGCACGCTCGGCACGTCGCCCGAAGACGATCGCCATCGCGAGGAAGGCCAGCAGGAAGCCCAGGATGCCCAGGTAGATGGGGTGGTCGATCCAGAAGCCAATGGCGAGGAGCACACCGAAGGTGACAATGCCCACAGCCGCGACGACAAGACCGACCTTTGAATCGACCTTCTTGGTCATCCTGTAGGTCAGGGCGATCTGCTTCAGTCGCCCGGGGTTCTCGGATGTTTCCTTCCTCGCCATAAGGCGAAGTTTACGTGGCCTGCGGACCCGGGGCTGCCGCGGCCTCCAGCAGGTGCTGTGCCTCGCGCCGGTCCTTGGCCCGGCGGCGGTCCTCGAGCACGGCGGTCCAGGCATTGCGGCGGGCCGTGCGCTGGCCACGGCGCATCAGCAGTTCCTCAAGGGCACGCAGCGCCCCGGAGACGGAGGGCGGGCGGACGAAGAGCGTGGCGGGAAGAGCGGAAGGAGCGCTGGTGGCTGTCGCCGTGGTCGCATCGGCGGGTGCGGCCTGCATGTCGGTGTCCCCTCGAGAGCGGAAAGGTGAGAGGTGGGGGAGCGCTGCGTACTGCTGTGCGTGCTTCCATCGTCACCGAACGGTGTTACCAACGCATGACCTGTTGGTCAAACACTATGAAACGTTGATGCGGCCCATACCGGCCCCCGACGGGGGCGATATGGGCCGCATCAAAATCACATACAACCTACGCTGCAGCTCGGCCTCGCCGCTCGATCGCCTGCTGGTAGAGGCGGCCGGCGCGGTACGAGGAGCGGACCAGGGGGCCGGACATGACACCGGCGTAGCCGATCTCGTCCGCCTCCTGCTTCAGCTCGACGAACTCCTGCGGCTTGACCCAGCGCTCGACGGGGTGGTGCCGCGGTGAGGGGCGCAGGTACTGGGTGATGGTGATGAGCTCGCAGCCCGCGTCGTGGAGGTCCCGCAGCGCCTCGCTGATTTCCGCCCTCTCCTCGCCCATGCCCAGGATCAGGTTGGACTTGGTGACCAGGCCGGCCTCGCGGGCCCTGGTGATGACTTCGAGCGAACGCTCGTAACGGAAGCCGGGGCGGATGCGCTTGAAGATCCGGGGGACGGTCTCGACGTTGTGCGCCAGCACCTCGGGGCGGGCGGAGAAGACCTCGGCCAGCTGGTCCGGCTTGGCGTTGAAGTCGGGGATCAGCAGCTCCACGCCGGTGTCCGGCATCAGGCCGTGGATCTGGCGCACGGTCTCGGCGTAGAGCCAGGCGCCGCCGTCCTCGAGGTCGTCACGGGCCACGCCGGTGATCGTCGCGTACTTGAGCTCCATGGCCTGGACGGACTCGGCCACCCGGCGGGGCTCGTCGCGGTCCAGCGCCTGCGGCTTGCCGGTGTCGATCTGGCAGAAGTCACAGCGCCGGGTGCACTGGTCGCCGCCGATCAGGAAGGTCGCCTCGCGGTCCTCCCAGCACTCGTAGATGTTGGGACAGCCCGCCTCCTGGCACACCGTGTGCAGGCCCTCGCGCTTCACCAGACCCTGGAGCTCGGTGTACTCGGGGCCCATCTTCGCCCGGGTCTTGATCCACTCGGGCTTGCGCTCGATGGGGGTCTGGGCGTTCCTGACCTCAAGGCGCAGCATCTTGCGTCCGTCGGGTGCGACAGCGGACACTCCGGCTCCCTATGGCTTCGATTCTTCGGCGGACACCAGGGTACGCCCGTTCGTTCACACGTTCTTACGCCCAGAGAACCTCTGAGGTCCGGGGCGCATTCCCGCCGCGCCGCCCGGGTCGTCCTAGCCGGCCCGGGGGAGCGGCTCCGCCGACTCCAGGACCGCCCGCAGGTGTTTCTCCACCAGGGGGAGCATTTCGGCGACGGGCACCCGGCGGCCCAGCTCATTGGAGAGCGAGGTCACTCCCGCGTCGCGGATGCCACAGGGCACGATCCGGTCGAACCAGGTGTTGTCGGGGTCGCAGTTGAGCGCGAAGCCGTGCATGGTCACGCCCTTGGCGATCCGGATGCCGATGGCGGCGAGCTTGCGGTCCTCGCGGCGCTGGCCCGCGTTGGAGGGGGCGTACTCCGGGCCGTTCAGCCGGGCGTCGAACTCCTCGTCCGCCAGCCGGGGGTCGAAGTCCAGGCCGAGCCCGCCAATGGCGGGACGTTCCGCCAGGGGGGCGCCCAGCACCCACACCCCGCTGCGGCCCTCCACCCGGGTGGTCTCCAGGCCGAGGTCCGCACAGGCGCGGATCAGGGCCTCCTCAAGGCGGCGGACATGCGCGATGACGTCCACCGGGCGTGGCAGCTTGAGGATCGGATAGCCGACGAGCTGGCCCGGGCCATGCCAGGTGATCTTGCCGCCGCGGTCCACGTCGACGACCGGGGTGCCGTCCAAGGGGCGCTCGCTGTCCTCAGTGCGCCGCCCCGCGGTGTAGACCGCCGGGTGCTCCAGCAGCAGGCAGGTGTCCGGGATCTCGTCCGCGAACCGCGCGGAGTGCACCCTTCGCTGCTCCTGCCAGGCCTCCTGGTACTCCACGGCGTCCGCTCCGAACCCCAGGTGGACAAAGCGCAGCTCACTCACGGCAGCTCCTCTTCGGACCTTCTCGAACCCTGCCACTGTACGGCGGTGCTCCGCGGGGGCTCCGGGCGAGGCCCAAGGCAAGATCGGAACAGTTGCCGGTGGTGCCGGTTTCCGTGCCTATTTGATCTGTCTTTGATCTGTCCTCACACGATCGGATGAATGCGGGGCGAAGGTCGCGTTCGGGGCGTTGGCTACCGCTAAATTCGCGCCGTTCCAGAATGGCGATCAGGGAGACCGGGCAGGTTGATGACGGAACGACCCCCACAGCGCATTCCCAACCGCCAGCTCGCCGCGCTCATCGCGGAGGCCGGCTTCTCCAACGCGGGGCTCGCACGTCGCGTCGATCAATTAGGGCTTGAGCACGGCCTCGACCTGCGCTACGACAAGACGTCCGTCACCCGGTGGCTGCGCGGCCAGCAGCCGCGCGGCACCACACCGGCGCTGATCGCGGAGGTCTTCACCCGGCGGCTGGGGCGGCGGCTGTCGGCGCAGGACCTGGGCCTCGACGCATGTGCGCCGGTGTATGCCGGGCTGGAATTCGCCGCTTCGCCGGCGGAGGCCATTGACATCGTCAGCGGGCTGTGGCGCAAGGACTCCGGCAGCCACACCGAGCTGCGGAAGATCGCGTTCACTCCGGCGGGACTGGTGGTGCCCAGCCGCGACTGGCTGATCGGGCGGGCGGACGACCGGGTGGCGCGCAGTGCCGGGCCCGGGCCGGAGCGCCCCGCGGGTCCGGCGGCCGCCGCCGGGCAGGCGCGGGGCACGGTGCCGCGGCAGCGTGCCGAGCGTGCGCCGGGCGGGCGGGTCTCGATGGGGGACATCGCGGCCCTGCGATCGGTGGGCGAGCTCTTCCGCACGCTCGACCACGCCTATGGCGGCGGGCACGCACGGCAGGCCCTGGTGCGCTATCTCGAGCACGAGGCCGAGCCGATGCTGCGCGGCACCTATGGCGAGGCCACCGGGCGGCGGCTGTTCGGCGCGGCCGCCGACCTGACCCGGCTGGCCGGGTGGACGTCGTACGACATCGCCGCGCACGGTCTCGCCCAGCGGTACTACGTGCAGGCCCTGCGGCTCGCCCAGGCGGCCGGGGACCGGGCGTACGGCAGCTATGTGCTGGTGACGATGAGCCGGCAGGCCGTCTACCTCGGGCACGGCCGGGAGGCGGTGCAACTGGCCCGGGTCGCCCAGCAGGGCGTCGGTTCGGGCGCCGCGCCCGTGGTGCAGTCGCTGCTGCACGCGGTGGAGGCGCGCGGGCACGGCGTGCTCGGCGAGGTACGGGCGTGCTCGGCCTCGCTCGCCCGCGCCGAGCGGGCGCTGGAGGCCGCGCGGCCGGGTGATGAAGTGCCGTACTGGATCCGCTACTTCGACGAGGCGCAGCTGGCCGACGAGTTCGGGCACTGCCATCGCGATCTGCAGCAGTGGCGGGCGGCGGCGCAGCACGCGGAGCGGTCGCTGCAGCTGCGGAGCGCGGGGTATGCGCGGAGCCGGCTGTTCTGCCGGGTGGTGCTGGCCTGTGCCCGGCTGGGGCTGGGCGAGTTGGAGCAGGCCTGTGCGCTGGGTGTGGAGGCGGCGCAGGCGGCGGTGGAGATGCGCTCGGTCCGGGCGGTGGAGTATGTCCGGGATTTCGAGCGGAGGCTGGAGCCGTACCGGGACGCGGGGCCCGTCCGGGTGTACCGGGAGAAGGTGGCGGCGCTGTAGGGGCCGGTGCCGCGTCGGGTGGACGGTCCTGGTGCCCCGTCCACCCGCCGGCCGAGCGCAGCGGTCATGCGGCGCGCAGCGCCGGTGCGCCGTAGCCCGGCCTGATGCCCAGGTCGCGCAGGAGCGCTTGGGCGGCCCGGCGGCCGGAGAACAGGGCCCCCTGGACCGTGCTGGTGTCCCGGTGGTCACCGCAGACATACAGCCCGGACAGCAGCCGCACCGGCCGTCGCACATCGTGCGGCGCCGGCATGGCCGGGACCGCGTCGGGGTCGTGATGCGCGGCGAGCAGGGAGAAGTCGCCGGGCTGCAGGTCGTAGACGCGCGCGAGCTGGGCCCGGGCCGCGCGGTCCAGCTCCGCGACCGGCGTGGCCGCCTCGGCGCCGAGGACGGTGGAGGTCACCAAGGCCCGCCCGGCGGGCGCTCGTTCGGGGTCCACCTCGCTGGCGACGGTGGTGTGCGCCACCGGACCGCCGCGGCCGGCGGTCAGGATCAGCGAGGCGTCCCGGGGCGGCGGTGCGTCCGTGGTGTGGTGCAGGACGGTCACCGGGTGGAAGCCGGGCAGCCGGAGCCCGGGGAGCAGTTCGGCCGCGGCCCGGGCGCCGGTGGCCACCACCACCGAGCGGCACCGGAACTCGCCGTGTGCGGCGGTGCTGACGGAGGTGGTGCACGCGGCGGTGGCGTGCACCCCGCTGCGGACCGTCTCCGGTGGCAGCAGGGCCGCCAGCAGGGCCGGGATGGTGCCCGCGCCGCCCGCCGGGATGCAGAGCCGGCCCCGGGCGAAGCCGCGCAGGACCAGGTCCGCGCACCGGCTGGAGGTGGTGAGTTCCGGGTCGGAGAGCAGCGAGGCGAGGAGGGGGCGGAGGAAGCCCTCGACCGTACGGGCGGGCAGGCCGCGGGTGGTGAGGGTGGCGGCCGTGGGCCGGTCGGGCCGGGCGAGCATCCGGTCGACGGGCAGCGCGGCGAGGCGGGCCAGTGCCGAGCCGAGCCGGGCCTGGTCCAGGCCCGCGGTGCGGGACGCGCGGGCGGCCGTGGCCAGGGCGCGGGCGGTGGTGAACGCCCGCTTGGCGCCCCGGGTTTCGCCGATGCGGTGGTTGCGGCCGTCGGCATGGACCAGCACACCCGGGATGAACGGGCGCAGGGTGAGCGCGCCCAGGCCGGGGGTGCGCAGGAGATCGGGGAACGAGGTATTGAGCAGCTGGCCCGAGCGGTCCAGCCGGAAGCCGTCGACCTGGTCCGTGGTCATTCGGCCGCCCGGCTGGGGGGCGGCCTCCAGAACCGTGACTGTTACGCCAGCGTTGGTGAGCTGATGCGCCGCGGAGAGGCCGGCGAGCCCGGCTCCCACAATGACGACATCGGCGTGGTGTGCGCTGCTGGCCACGTGCCCTCCCGGGGTGGTCGGTCCGCTCGCTCGGGGGCGTGATGCCCCCAACGGGCTGCGACGATGCGCGAGTTCGCCTCGACCGTAGAGAGAATTCCGGTCAATAACAGTCGCGCACGGGAAGAGCACGGTCGCACGGTGGTCGCACAATCATCAGCTTGAAGCGCGGCCCCCGGAGGACAGTGCCGCGCGTACGGCGCTTTCGATGTCGGGGAAGGCGAAGGAGAAGCCCGAGTCCAGCAGCCGCCGGGGCAGTACGCGCTGGCTCGCCAGCACCTCGGTGGCCATCTCCCCCAGTGCCAGCTTGAGCGCCGGAGCGGGGACGGCGAACGGGGTGGGCCGGTGCAGTACGCGCCCCAGGGCTGCGGTCACCTCGCGGTTGGTGGCCGGCCGCGGGGCGGTGAGGTTGACCGGGCCGGACAGCTCGGAGTCCAGGAGGTGGCGCAGGGCGGCGATGTGGTCGGCCAGGGCGATAAAGCTCCAGTACTGGCGGCCGTCGCCGAGCCGTCCGCCCAGGCCCAGCCGGAAGAGGGGGAAGAGCCGGGCCCAGGCTCCGCCGGTGCGGGCCACCACCAGGCCGGTGCGGGGGAACACGGTGCGGATGCCCGCCTGGACGGCGGGGCCCGCGGCCGCTTCCCACTCCTGGCAGAGGTCCGCCAGGAAGCCGTGGCCGGGCGGGGTGCGCTCGTCGGCCGGGCGGTCGCCGGTGTCCCCGTAGATGCCGATCGCGCTGGCGCTGACCAGGACCCGGGGCGGGGTGTCCAGGGCGGCCAGGGCCTTGGCGACGGCGGTGGTGCCCAGGACGCGGCTGTCCCGGATCTCCTTCTTGCGGGCGGTGGTCCAGCGGCGGTCGCCGACGCCCGCACCGGCCAGGTGGACCAGGGCTTCGCAGCCGGTGAGCCGTGGGGTGTCGACCCACTGGCGGCCGGGGTGCCACTCGATTTCGCGGTCGGTGCGCGGTGTGCGCCGTACGAGCCGCATCACCTGGTGGCCGTCCGCCTCCAGGGAGTGGACGAGCGCCGTGCCGATGAGCCCGGTCGAGCCGGTGAGTGCAATGCGCATGATCCTCAATTTCCCCTTGCCTGACAGTAGTTACTTTGGCAACACTGACCCCATGCAGTTGACGATTCGTGCCGCCGACCTTGCCGATGACGCGGTCCTGGCCGAGATGGACCGGCGGTGCTGGTCGCCCCTGCACGCCGTCGGCCCCCGGCCGGAGCCGCCGTACGAGCCGTTCTTCGGTGAACGGACCCGGCCCGAGCAGCTGCTGGTCGCGGAGCTGGGCGGGGAGATCGCGGGGTACATCCGGCTGGTGCGCTCCATCCCGATCCCCAGCAATGCCCATGTGCGGCAGATCCAGGGCCTGTTGGTGGACGACCGGTTCCGGGGCAAGGGGGTGGGGCGCGCATTGCTGCGGGCGGTGGCGGAGGAGGCCCGGCGGCAGGGGGCGTCGCGGCTGACGCTGCGCGTACTGGGGCACAACGAGGCCGCCCGGCGGCTGTACGCCACGGAGGGCTTCACCGAGGAGGGCCTGCTGCCGGGGGAGTTCCTGATGGACGGGGAGTATCTGGACGATGTGCTGATGGGGCGCGCGCTCACTCCCTGAACCGGTCCCACAGCCTGGGGAAGCGCTCCGCCAGCGCCGCGTCGTCCTCCGGGTCGAACGGTGTGCCCAGCGGCTCGGGCGGGGGAGCGGGCAGGCCCAGGTCGGGAGGCTCGGCGCCGGTGAGCTGCTCATACGCCTCGTCGGCGGCGAAGCCGAGGTCCTCGCCGTCCCCGTCCACCTCCTCGTCGAAGTCGTCGAGGAGGTCCGCCAGGCTGTCGGGATCGTGGACCGCGCCCTCGAAGACCTCCCGGCCCTGCCCGATGAGCCAGCAGCGGAAGAAGTCGAAGACATCGTCGCCGGCGCCGTTCAGCAGGACCGCCGCCGCCCCCCACAGTTCCCATAGATACGCCCGGTTGTAGCGCGCCTCGAAGTGCCGGGCGAAGTCCAGCACATTGTCCGGGTCGAGCTGCAGCAGCCGCTCGACCAGCAGATCGGCCTGGTCCTCGGAGTCACCCCCGGCGGCCTCGCGGGTGCCGTCGATGAGTTCCCAGAACTCCGTCTCGTCCATCACGCCAACAGCATCCGTCCTGCCCTCGGGGCCCGCACGCCGAAGGGTTCTTATGCGGCCGTGTCGTTATCCCGCAATACAGGACAAGAGATGTCCGGTATCGGTGACAGGGTCACTCGTGTTCAGGAACAGGCACGAGAGAACGGGCAGATACCCATGGGAAAACTGACGGGCAGAGTCGCACTGGTCGCGGGCGCCACCCGGGGAGCGGGCCGGGCCATGGCGGTCGAGCTCGGCAGGGCCGGTGCCGTGGTCTATGCGACCGGGCGCACCACGCGCGAGCACCGCAGCGAAGTCGGCCGGGGGGAGACCATCGAGGAGACCGCCGAACTGGTGACGGCAGCGGGCGGCACCGGCATCGCCGTACCCACCGACCACCTGGAGCCCGAGCAGGTCAGGGCCCTGGTGGAGCGCATCGACCGGGAGCAGGGGCGGCTCGATGTGCTGGTCAACGATGTGTGGGGCGGTGACCACCTGCTGGAGTTCAGCAAGAAGGTGTGGGAGCTCGACCTCGAGAAGGGGCTGCGGATGCTGCGGCTGTCCATCGACACGCACGCCATCACCAGCCACTACGCCCTGCCGCTGCTGATCCGGCGGCCCGGCGGGCTGGTGGTCGAGATCACCGATGGCAATGAGGAGTTCAACACCAAGCAGTACCGGGAGAACCTGCTCTTCGACCTCGCCAAGTTCGGGCCGATCCGGATGGCGTGGGGGCTCGCCCACGAGCTGGCGGAGTACGGCGGCACGGCGGTGTGCGTCAGCCCGGGCTTCCTGCGCTCGGAGGAGATGCTCGACCACTTCGGGGTCACCGAGGAGACCTGGCGGGAAGCGGTGAAACAGGAACCGCACTTCGCGATCTCCGAGTCCCCGGCCTTTGTCGGGCGGGCGGTGGCCGCGCTGGCGACGGATCCGGAGCGGGCGAGGTGGAGCGGGAAGTCCGTGTTCAGCGGGCAGTTGGCGAAGGTGTACGGCTTCAGGGACCTGGACGGATCGCAGCCGGACGGCACCCGGTACTTCGACGAGGTCGTCTTCGGGGGACGTGACGCGACGGCGGACGACTACCGGTAGAGCTCCCCGCTTCGCGCCGCCGCCTCGGCGAACCGCGCGCGCAGCTCCGGCGGCTCCAGGACCTCCGCCTCCGGGCCCAGCGACAGCAGCTGCTCATAGGCCACCGCCGGTGACTCCACGGGCAGGGTGACGGTGATCCGCCCCTGCCCGTCGGGCTCCCCGGCGGCCTCCACCGCCTCCCGCCCGGCGGTGAGCTCCGTCACCTGCGGCAGCCGCCGGGCGCCCTCCGGGGTGAGGCGCAGCACGACCCGTTCGCGCAGCAGGGAGCGGGTGAAGAGGGCGGCCTGGTCCGCCCAGAAGACGGAGAGGTCAAAGCCCTCCTCGCGGCGGAACCGCTGCTCGCCCACGGTCACCGCGGTGAAGCGGTCCGCCCGGTAGACGCGGAAGTCACCCTGCACCCGGGCCGCCAGATACCAGACGCCTGCCTTGAGGACGAGGCCGTACGGCTCGAGCTCGCGCTCCACTTCGCTGCCGTCGCGCCGCCGGTAGCGGGCGGCCAGCAGGCGGTCGTCCCACACGGCGTCCGCGATGGCGGGCAGCAGCGCGGGCGGGTCGGCCGGCTGCCACCAGCCGGGGGCGTCCAGGTGGAAGCGCTGGGCCGCGCCGGCGGGGGCGTCGCCCAGCTCCGGCGGCAGGGCCGCGGAGACCTTGAGCCGGGCGGCCGAGGCGGCGTCGGCCAGGCCCATCTCGCGCAGCGCGGTGGGCACTCCGGACAGGAACAGGGCCTCGGCCTCGGTGCGGCCCAGGCCCGTCAGCCTGGTGCGGTAGCCGCCGATCAGGCGGTAGCCGCCGGAGCGGCCGCGGTCGGCATAGACCGGCACGCCCGCCTCGCCCAGGGCGAGGACATCGCGCGCGACGGTGCGCTCCGAGACTTCCAGCTGCCGTGCCAGTTCGGCGCCCGTCATCGACGGCCGGGACTGGAGCAACAGCACCAACTTGATCAGCCGAGCCGCTCGCATGCCCCCCATCATGAACGGCGGCACCGGCGGCGGAACAGACTTGACGGAACAGACCCGGGGCGGACGACAGGACTCGGTGCGCCCAGCCAGGGCATGGTCGACGCACCGGGGCCTGCCGTCAGTCACCCCTGAGCCGCTCCCCGACACAGGACAGGGCGGTCGAGTGCGGCTCCGGCGGAGACGATACGCCCCTGATCGATGATCGATCAATCCTGGGTGAGGATTCTCTCGCCGGACGATCCGGCCGGACCTCTCAGATCTGTGGGGCGCAGCCCAGTACGTGGGCCCTGAGCAGCTCGCCGATGCGGGGGTCGCGCCGCCGGAAGGCGGCCACCAGCTCGGCGTGCTCCTCCGCGTGGGTGCGGGGCTCCGGGCTCAGCCAGCGGATCGACAGGGTCGTCCACACCTCGATGCCCAGCGACTCCCAGGTGTGCAGCAGCACGGAGTTGCCCGAAGCATGGACGATCTCCCGGTGGAAGGCCACCGTGTGCCGTACCTGCGCCTCGCCGTCGCCGGCCCGGTCCGCCGCATACAGCGCCCCGACCTCGCGCTCCAGCGCCGTCACATCCTCGGCCAGGGTGTCCGCGGCCAGCTCGGCGGCGACCTGCTCCAGGCCCGCGCGCACCGGGTAGCTCTCCTTGAGGTCGGCGGCGGTCAGGTCGCGGACCCGTACGCCCTTGTTGGGCGCCGACTCGATCAGCCGCAGGGACTCCAGCTCGCGCAGCGCCTCGCGCACGGGGGTCTGGCTGACCAGCAGTTCGGCGGCGATCCGGCGCTCGACGATCCGCTCGCCCGGCTGCCAGCGGCCGCTGACGATCCCTTCGAGGATGTGCTCGCGGATCTGTTCGCGGAGCGAGTGGACGACGGGTGGTGACATGGGGCGCTCCTTGGCGGCCTGGGTGGATCGAAGGTCATTATCGACCGCGGTGCGGAAAAGGGCGCGGCCCCGGCTCGTACGAGTACGAACACCGGGGCCGCGCCCTGGGAACTGCGGTCCGCGAGGATCAGAGACCGATCTCGGTCTCGAACTCGCCGGCCTCCAGGATCGCCTTGACCGTCGTCAGGTAGCGGGCCGCGTCGGCACCGTCCACCAGGCGGTGGTCGTAGGAGAGCGCCAGGTAGGTCATGTCGCGCACGCCGATGACCGTGCCCTCGGCGGTCTCGATGACCGCCGGGCGCTTGACCGTCGCGCCGATGCCCAGGATGGCGACCTGGTTCGGGGGCACGATGACCGTGTCGAACAGCGCACCGCGCGAACCGGTGTTGCTGATGGTGAAGGTCGCGCCGGACATCTCGTCCGGGCTGATCTTGCCGGTGCGGACCTTGCCGGCCAGCTCGGCGGTCTTCTTGGACAGGCCCGCGATGTTGAGGTCGCCCGCACCCTTGATGACCGGGGTCATCAGGCCCTTCTCCGAGTCGACGGCGATGCCGACGTTCTCGGAGTCGAAGTAGGTGATGGTGCCCTCGTCCTCGTTGATCCGGGCGTTGATGACCGGGTGGGCCTTCAGCGCCTGGACGGCGGCCTTGAGGAAGAACGGCATCGGGGAGAGCTTGACGCCCTCGCGGGCGGCGAAGCCCTCCTTGGCCTTGTTGCGCATCTTCATGATCTTGGTGATGTCCACCTCGACCACGGAGGTCAGCTGCGCCTGGCCGTGCAGCGCCTTCATCATGTTGTCGGCGATGACCTTGCGCATGCGCGGCATCTTGACCGTCTGACCGCGCAGCGGGGAGACCTCGAGCGCCGGGGCCTTCGCGGCGGCGGTACGAGCCGGAGCCGGAGCGGCGGCCGCGACGGCCTTGGCGGCCTCGGCCGCGGCCACCACGTCCTGCTTGCGGATGCGGCCGCCGACGCCGGTGCCCTGGACGGTCGCCAGGTTGACGTTGCTCTCGGCGGCGAGCTTGCGCACCAGCGGGGTGACATAGGCGCCGTCGGCCGCGGGGGCGGCCGGAGCCGGAGCAGCAGGCGGGGTCACCGGCGCGGGGGCCGGCGCGGCCGGAGCCGGGGCGGCAGGGGCCACCGGGGCTGCGGGCGCCGGAGCGGCGGCCGGGGCAGGCGCCGGAGCCGGAGCGGCAGCCGGGGCCGGGGCGGGCGCCGGAGCGGCAGCCGGGGCCGGGGCGGGCGCCGGAGCGGCGGCCGGGGCGGCGCCGGGGGCACCGATCACGGCCAGCTTGGCGCCGACCTCGGCGACCTCGTCCTCGCCGACGAGAACCTCCAGCAGCACGCCGGAGACCGGGGCCGGGATCTCGGTGTCGACCTTGTCGGTGGAGACCTCGAGCAGCGGCTCGTCCTCGGTCACCTCCTCGCCGACCTCCTTGAGCCAGCGGGTGACGGTGCCCTCGGTGACCGACTCGCCCAGTGCGGGCAGCACGACGTCGGTACCGGTGGCGCCGCCGGCCGGGGCGGCAGCGGCGGGGGCCGGAGCGGCGGCGGGGGCCTCGGCCACGGGGGCCGGAGCCTCGGCGACCGGGGCGGCGGGGGCCTCGGCGGCAGCGGCCGCCGGGGCAGGGGCGGCAGCGGGGGCACCGGTGCCGTCGTCGATGATCGCCAGCTCGGAACCGACCTCGACCGTCTCGTCCTCGGCCACCTTGATGGAGGCGAGGATGCCGGACGCGGGGGCCGGGATCTCGGTGTCGACCTTGTCGGTGGATACCTCGAGCAGCGGCTCGTCGGCCTCCACTCGCTCACCTTCGGCCTTGAGCCAGCGGGTGACGGTGCCCTCGGTCACGCTCTCGCCGAGCGCCGGCAGGGTTACGGAAACCGCCATGATTGCGGTTGCTCCTTACGAGTAGTGCGGATGATGGTGCGCTCGGGACTCAGTCGTGCGAGTGCAGCGGCTTGCCGGCCAGGGCCAGGTGGGCCTCACCCATGGCTTCGTTCTGCGTCGGGTGCGCGTGGATGAGCTGCGCGACCTCGGCCGGCAGCGCCTCCCAGTTGTAGATCAGCTGGGCTTCGCCGACCTGCTCACCCATGCGGTCACCGACCATGTGGACACCGACAACGGCACCGTCCCGCACCTGGACGAGCTTGATCTCGCCCGCGGTCTTCAGGATCTTGCTCTTGCCGTTGCCCGCGAGGTTGTACTTCAGAGCGACGACCTTGTCGGCGCCGTACAGCTCCTTGGCCTTGGCCTCGGTGATGCCGACCGAGGCGACCTCGGGGTGGCAGTACGTGACGCGCGGCACGCCGTCGTAGTCGACCGGCACGGGCTGGAGACCGGCCAGCCGCTCCGCAACCAGGATGCCCTCCGCGAAGCCGACGTGCGCGAGCTGGAGGGTCGGGACCAGGTCGCCGACGGCCGAGATGGTCGGCACATTGGTCCGCATGTACTCGTCCACCAGGACGTAGCCGCGGTCCAGGGCGACCCCGGCCTCCTCGTAGCCCAGGTCCTGCGAGACCGGGCCGCGGCCGATGGCGACGAGCAGGAGCTCGGCCTCGAACTCCTTGCCGTCGGCCAGGGTGACCTTGACGCCGTCGGCGGTGTACTCGGCCTTCTGGAAGAAGGTACCGAGGTTGAACTTGATGCCGCGCTTGCGGAAGGCGCGCTCCAGCAGCTTGGAGCTGTTCTCGTCCTCCACCGGGACGAGGTGCTTGAGGCCCTCGACGATGGTGACGTCGGCGCCGAAGGACTTCCACACGGAGGCGAACTCGACGCCGATGACGCCGCCGCCCAGCACGATCACGGACTTCGGGACCCGGTCCAGGGTCATCGCGTGGTCCGAGGAGATGATGCGGTTGCCGTCGATCTCCAGGCCCGGCAGCGACTTCGGCACGGAACCGGTCGCCAGCAGGATGTGGCGGCCGGTATAGCGCCGGCCGTCGACGTCCACGGAGGTGGGGGAGGACAGCCGGCCCTCACCGGTCACATGGGTGATCTTGCGGGAGGCGAACAGCCCCTGCAGGCCCTTGTAGAGGCCCGAGATCACGTCGTCCTTGTACTTGTGGACGCCCGCGATGTCGATGCCCTCGAAGCCGGCCTTGACACCGAACTGCTCGCTCTCGCGGGCCTGGTCGGCGATCTCGCCGGCGTGCAGCAGGGCCTTGGCGGGGATGCAGCCGCGGTGCAGGCAGGTGCCGCCCAGCTTGTCCTTCTCGATCAGGGCGACGTCGAGACCCAGCTGCGCTCCACGCAGGGCAGCGGCGTAACCGCCGCTACCGCCTCCGAGGATCACTAGGTCGAAAACGGTGCTGGCGTCGTTCGCCACGTCACGTCCTCCATGCATGGGTACGCCGTTGCCGGTCGTCGGTGACCGGGCGGCGGCTGTCGTTCGGCCGCTTTTGGTTCGGCCCTGTGATTAACGGGGGCCCTGTCCTGCCGAGACAACATCTTCGCACTTGTTGACGGATGGCGGGACGCCGGGCCGGGCTGAGCGACGACTGATGCGTCACCTTCTGGGGTTACCGGCGCGTATAAAAGCGTCGTTCGTTTAAAGCGAACACTGTCGTGAACACTCTCGTCGAGCGAACGTGGCGGGGGCCCCCGGGGGGGCCCCGGGCCCGCCCCCCGCCAGTTGGGCCCCCCCCCGCCCGCGCACCCCGGGGCGTGCCCCCGCGGGGGCCCCCCCCCGCCGCCCCGCCCCCCCCCACCCCGCCACGCCGTCCTCCCCCCCCCCCCCCCCCCCCGCCCCCCCACCCCCCCCCGCCCCCCGCGCCCCCCCCCCCGCCCCCCCCCCCCCCCCCCCCCCGCCACTGGACTGTACGGCCCGGCCGCGACTGCTCAGCCGAGGTCGCCGTCGGCGGTGCGCTCCGCGAGCCGGACGAGGGTACGGACGCCGGAGCCGGTCCCGCCCTTCGGGGTGTAGCCGTAGGGGGCGCTCTCGTGGAAGGCCGGGCCCGCGATGTCCAGGTGCGCCCAGGTGATGCCCTCGCCCACGAACTCCTTGAGGAACAGGCCGGCCGTCAGGCCGCCGCCGTTGCGCACGCCCATGTTGGAGATGTCCGCGACCGGGGAGTCCATGCCCTTGCGCAGCTCGGCGGGCATCGGCATCGGCCAGGCCTGCTCGCCGACCTCCTCGGCGATCTCGTACAGCGAGGTACGGAACGCGTCGTCGTTCGCCAGGATGCCGAAGGTGCGGTCGCCCAGTGCCAGGACCATGGCGCCGGTCAGGGTGGCGACGTCCACGATCGCGTCGGGGTTCTCCTCCGAGGCCCGGGTGAGGGCGTCGGCCAGCACCAGCCGGCCCTCGGCGTCGGTGTTGAGCACCTCGACGGTCTTGCCGCTGTACATCTTCAGCACATCGCCCGGACGGGTGGCGGTGCCGGAGGGCATGTTCTCCGCGAGGGCCAGCCAGCCGGTGACGTTGACCTTCAGGCCCAGCCGGGCGGCGGCCACCACCGCGGCGAACACGGCGGCGGCGCCGCTCATGTCGCACTTCATGGTCTCGTTGTGACCGGCCGGCTTGAGCGAGATGCCGCCCGAGTCATAGGTGATGCCCTTGCCGACCAGGGCCAGGGTCTTCTCCGCCTTGGGGTGGGTGTGGGCGATGCGCACCAGGCGCGGGCCGTTGGCGGAGCCCTGGCCCACGCCGATCAGGCCGCCGTAGCCGCCCTTGAGCAGCGCCTTGTCGTCCAGCACCTCGACCTTGAGGCCGTGCTCCTTGGCGGCCTCCTGGGCGAGGTCGGCGAAGCTGGCCGGGTAGAGGTCGTTGGAGGGGGTGTTGATCAGGTCGCGGGCGCGGTTGATCTCCTGGGCCACGGTGGCCGCGCGCTCGGCGGCGGCCTTGAACGCCTTGTCGCGCGGCTTGCCGCCGAGGATCGTCGCCTCGCCGAGGGGTTCGCCCTTGCCGTTCTTGCCGTTGCCGCGGTACGAGGTGAAGGAGTACGCGCCGAGCAGCGCGCCCTCCCCGATCGCGGCGGCGGCCTCCGCGTCCTCGACGGGCAGCGCGAACGCCGCCTTCTTCGAACCCGCCAGCGCACGGGCCGCGACACCGGCGGCGCGGCGCAGCGCCTCCTCGTCGAAGCCGTCGCCCTTGGCGGGGGCCTCGCCGAGGCCGACCGCCACCACGACCGGGGCCTTGACGCCGGAGGGCGCGGGCAGCTTGGTCACTTCACCCTCGTCGCCACCGGCGCCGAGGGTTTCCAGGACCACGGCCAGTTTCCCGTCGAACGCCTTGTCGAGGGCTTCGGCGCCGGGGGCGACGACGGGACCCTTCGGGCCCTTGGCGACACCGATGACGACGGCGTCCGCGCGCAGTGTCGCCGCGCTGGAAGTGCTGAGAGTGAGAGCAGTCACGGTGGTGGGTGTCCCTACTTCCGTTGAGATTCCTTGGCCGAAGAGTGGGCCGGCCGCGCCTAGGAGTGTGCTGGAGATCTGGGCCGGGCTCCCGGCGTCCGGCACGCACATCTGCCGCGTTGGCCGAATCCGCCGATAGAAACGCACTATCGGCGAATCCGTCCGCCTTGCAGCTGCACGCACCGGACGCCGCTCGCTGATCCGGCCCAGATCTCCAGCACACTCCCAGCGCATGGTATGCGGCGCGTTTGTGCCGTCGCGGCCGGGGTTGTTGGGTAATGCGAGAGCCTATCCCCGGGCCTGCCCTCAGCCCAGGGTCAGGGCGATCAGAGTGATCGTCAACGAGGTTTCCGCCAGGGCCCCGAAGACATCGCCGGTGACCCCGCCGAAGCGGCGCCGGCAGTGCCGCAACAGCAGCTCGGCTCCGCCCAGCCCGAGCAGCACCGCGCCGCCCGCGTGCAGCGCCGGGCCGGGGCCGTGCGGGGCCAACAGCAGGCCCGCGCCGGCGGCCGCGGCCACCACCGCCGCCGCCACGGCGAGCGCGGCGTGCACCGGCACCGCGCCGGCCACCGCGGCGCCCAGCCCCTCCGGGCGGGCCGCGGGTATGCCGGTGCGGGCGGCGAGCGTCAGCGCGCAGCGCGCGGCGAGGGCGGCGACCACCGCGGCGAGGGCGCCCCGGGCCCAGCCGGCGGTGTAGAGCGTGGCCAGCGCGGCCACCTGGCCGAGCAGGGTGAGCAGGAGGGTGAGCACGCCGAACGGGCCGATGTCGGACTGCTTCATGATCCGCAGGGCGTCCGCGGCCGGTTTGCCGCTGCCCAGCCCGTCGGCGACATCCGCCAGCCCGTCCAGGTGGAGCCCCCGGGTGAGCACCGCGGGCACCGCTACCGTGACCACGGCGGCCAGCAGCGGGCCCGAGCCCAGCAGCAGGAACAGCCCGCCGGCCGGCGCCGCGCAGCCGCCCACGGCCAGCCCGGCGAGCGGGGCCGCGAGCATCCCGCCGCGGGCCGTCGGCCGGTCCCAGCGGGTGAGGCGGACGGGCAGCACGGTGAGGGTGCCGAAGGCGAACCGGAGGGCATCGCCGGGAGTCGGCCGGGGGGAGGTCGTGTCGGTCACCGCGGGAGGGTATCCCGTGGAGGTAGGCAGGGATTTGCCGAGGAGTGTGCCGATAAGGTGCATTCCGGAAGAGGGGCGTCAAGGAGTTCCATGGGTCACTGGCTGGACCGCAACATCGTCGAGCCGGGCAAGCTGCCGCTGCTGCTGGCGCTGACCGCCTTTGTGCTGACCTTCCTGGTCACCCGGGTCATCACCCGGCTGATCCGCGCGGGCAAGGGCCCGTTCGGCAACATCAAACCCGGCGGACTGCATGTGCACCATGTGGTGCCCGGCATCGTGCTGATGGTGATCGGCGGTTTCGGCTCGGTGGCCGCCGACAAGCAGAGCTTCGGGGCGGCGGCCTCGGCGGTGCTCTTCGGGGCCGGTGCGGGGCTGGTGCTGGACGAGTTCGCGCTGGTGCTCCACCTCGACGACGTCTACTGGACGGAGCAGGGGCGCAAGAGCGTGGAGATCGTGGTGCTGACGGCCGCACTGGTGGGGCTGGTGCTGGCCGGCTTCGCGCCGTTCGGGGTGAACGAGCTGACCCCCGATGAGCTGCAGAGCCGCAGCATCGTGGTCACCAACACCCTGGTCAACTTTCTGGTGGCGCTGTTCGCGCTGGCCAAGGGCAAGCCGCGGATAGCGCTGATCGGCGCGGTGGTGCCGTTCGTGGCACTGGTGGGAGCGGTGCGGCTGGCCCGGCCCGGCTCGCCGTGGGCCCGGCGCTTCTACCGCCGCCGCCCCAGGGCCCGCCGCAAGGCCCGGGTACGTGCCTACCGGCACGACGCGCGCTGGGCGGCGGTGCGGAACCGGCTTCACGACCTGGTGGCGGGGGCGCCCGACCGGTGATCCCGGTCCCGGTAGAGGTCCTGCCGGGGCTTGCGCCGTCTGCGCAGCTCCTCCACCGTGCACAGGGCAAGGATCGCCACCACGGCCGCGATGTGCTCCTTGCCCGCCAGATTCGGCTTGATGACCACCTCGCCCACCATGGCGAGGACCACCCCGGCACAGGTCGCCCAGGCGCGGTAGCGCCAGGAGACGTACACCGCCAGCCCCACCACGGCCGCCGACGGCCCGGTGTCGATCACCTTGGCGGCCTCCGGAGGCAGGCCCAGCAGCCCGCCGGGGCCGAGGTGGACGGCCAGCCGTGCGTACATCGTCCCGGCGAGGGTGGCGAGGTAGGAGACGGCCAGGGTCCGCCCGCGGCCCAGGCAGATCTCGGCGATGCCGAAGACGATCAGGAGCTGGGCCAGCGCCCCCCAGACCGGCAGGTCCAGCGCCGGCACGAACAGCGACAGCGGGGTCCGTACCAGCGCCAGCCACCAGGGCAGCCGGGCCTGCACGGAACCGAGCACCTGGACGGGGTGGTACCCCCAGGACTGGTTCTGGACGATCTGGAAGACCGAGGTCAGAACGACCGCCGAGAGGGTCATCGGGATCGCTCGCCAGCGTTTGCGGGAGAGCGCGTGCCACACCGTCCCGAACAGCGGACCCCACTCGGTACGCGCGGCGCGTCGCAGCGCCGCGCGGTTCATCGTCGGCTCTCCAGATGCTTGCGGTTGAGCCACTTGGGCAGGCCGGGCGCCTCCAGGAAGCCCTCCGCACGGGCGCTGGCGATGCCGATCCGCAACAGGTCACTGCTCTTCTCGAACAGCATGAAACGAGGCTCCCAGATGGGGCGGTATTTCGCATTTGCTCGATAGAGCGACTCGATCTGCCACCAGCGCGAGAAGAAGGACAGCAACGAGCGCCACACCCGCAGCACCGGCCCCGCGCCCAGCCGGGAGCCCCGCTCGAAGACGGACCGGAACATCGCGAAGTTCAGTGACACCTGGGTGATGCCCAGCCCCCTGGCCTGCTGGAGCAGCTCGATGACCATGAACTCCATCAGGCCGTTCTCGGAGTCCCGGTCCCGCCGCATCAAATCCAGCGACAGGCCCTTGGGCCCCCAGGGCACAAAGCTCAGCAGGGCACGCAGTTCGCCGGTGCCGTCATGGCACTCGAGCATCACACAGCGCCCGTCGTCCGGGTCGCCGAGGCGGCCCAGCGCCATGGAGAAGCCGCGCTCGGTCGCGCCGTCGCGCCAGTCGTCGGCCCGCTTCAGCAGCCGGGTCATCTCCTCCTCGGGGATCTCCTCGTGCCGCCGGATGCGGACGGTGTACCCGGCGCGCTTCACCCGGTTGTACGCCTGGCGCACGGTGCGCATCGCGCGCCCGTCCAGGGTGAACTCGGCGGTCTCCACGATCGCTTCGTCACCGAGCTCCAGCGCGTCCAGGCCGTGCCGTGCGTAGATCGTGCCGCCCTCCTCGCCGGCGCCCATCACGGCCGGGATCCAGCCGTGCGCCCGCGCCTCGGCCAGCCACGGCTCGATGGCGCCCGGCCAGGCCTCGGGATCGCCGATCGGATCGCCGGAGGCCAGCGAGACCCCGCCGACCACCCGATAGGTGACGGCGGCCTTGCCCGACGGCGACCAGACGACGCTCTTCTCGCGGCGCAGCGCGAAGTAGCCGAGCGAATCCCGGTCGCCGTACTTCTCCAGCAGACCCCGCAGCCTGGACTCGTCCTCCGCGGTCAGCGGATCGGTGGCCCGCCGGGAGCGGAACGCCATGTACACCACGAGGACCAGCAGCACCGTGCTCATCACGTTGATGACCACATTGACCCAGCCCGGGGCGTCGATGCCCGCGAAGTTGGTGCCGTCGCCGCCGAGCGAGATCAGCCGCTTGACGCCATAGCGCCAGCGGTCCAGGAAGGTGGACTTGTACTCGTCGTGGGCGTCGTTGGTGACCGTCACCAGCAGGGCGGCGATCAGCGAGCTGACCAGCAGGCCGCCCACCGCGACGGCCGCGGCCAGCTTGGGGTTGGAGCGGTCGCCCTTGGCATAGAACTCGCGGCGGCTCACCAGCAGCGCGATCAGGAAGAGCGCGGTGATGACCGTGGAGAACCAGTTCTGCCCGTGCTCCCGGAAGTCCGGGTCGTACATCAGGCCGAGGATCACCGCCAGGACGAGCCCGGACAGGACCACATTGAGGATCCACGCGGCCCGCTTGCGCCGCCGCAGGGTGACCGCCATGAACAGCGACAGCACCGTCGCCGTGAAGCCCGCGTCCAGCAGGTACGGGGTGAAGTAGTCGTCGGTGCTGTGCCGGCGGATGCCCGCGCCGACGGACACCCACACCGCGCTGAGCAGGTTGATGAAGGTGACCACGCGCAGGTACCACACGGCGAAGGCAGCGGCGCGCCGTGGCAGGCTGCTCTGCCGCGCCTCGTCATCCGGAGTCAAGCGGACTTCTCCCATGGAAGGTGAACGTACGGGGTGTCGGGCACGACAGACCCGGCCCCGGTGGGCTCAGGAACGCTCGGGAAGCTCTGCCGCCAGAGCCGCGGCCGCCTGCACCAACGGCAGGGCCAGCAGCGCCCCTGTTCCCTCCCCCACTGTGACGCCGTGATCGAGCACGGGGTTGAGCGCGATCCGGTCGATTGCCTTCGCCTGTGCCGGGTCGCCGCTCGCCTGGCCGGCCAGCCACCAGTCCGGCGCCCGGAAGGCCACCCGCTGCGCGACCAGGGCACAGGCCGCCGAAACCACCCCGTCCAGGATGACCGGGGTCCGGCGCACGGCGCTCTGCAACAGGAACCCGGTGATCGCGGCGAGGTCCGCGCCCCCGCTCACGGCCAGCAGCTCCAGCTGGTCGCCGAGCACCGGCCGGGCCCGGCGCAGTGCGTCGCGGATCGCGGCGCACTTGCGCATCCAGGCCAGGTCGTCGATGGCGAAGCCGCCGCGGCCGGTGACCACCGAGGCGTCCGTGCCGCACAGGGCGGCGATCAGGGTGCCCGCGGCCGTGGTGCCGCCGACGCTCAGATCCCCCAGCACCACCAGGTCGGTGCCCGAGTCGGCCTCCTCGTCGGCGATCGCCATGCCGGCCCGGAACGCCCGCTCGGCCTCCTCGGCCGTCAGGGCGTCCTCGATGTCGATCCGGCCGGAGCCGCGGCGCACCCGGTGCCGGGTGACCTCCTCGGGCAGCCGCTCCGGGGCGCAGTCCACCGACATGTCGACCACCCGCACCGCCGCCCCGAACCGGCGGGCCAGGATGGCCGGGGCGCTCTCCCCGTCGAGGGCGGCCCGGACGAGTTCATACGCGCCGCCCTCGGGGCCGTCCGACACACCCAGCGTCGCCACCCCGTGGTCGCCCGCGAAGAGGACCGCCCTGGGGCGCTCGACGGGCTTGACGGGCACGGCGCCCTGCGCGGCGGCGAGCCACTCGCCGAGCTCGTCCAGCCGCCCCAGCGCTCCGGGCGGCGGGGCGAGCCGCTCCCGCCGCTCCTCGGCCTCGCGCCGCACGCCCGAGTCGGGGCGTTCGATCAGCGTGGCGAAGTCATCAAGATTCAGACCGCTCATCCGCGACACACTACCCCTGCGGGGGGCGGCTATCCGTGGCGCTGTACGGCTCCGGAGCCGACCGCGGGGCGTCGCGGGCCACCCCTAGCCGCGCAGCGGCAGCGCCTGGCCCGCGACGACCAGCAGCACCTGCTCGCACTCCGCGGCCAGGGCCGCGTTCAGCCGCCCCAGCTCGTCGCGGAAACGGCGTCCGGACGCCGTCGCGGGCACCACTCCCGCGCCCACCTCATTGCTCACCGCGACAACCGTGCGGGAGGTGTTCCGCACCGCCGCCACCAGCTCCCGCACCCGCTTGGCCAGGGTGTCCGCCCCGCCGTGCGCCCAGGTCTCCGCGGACCAGGCCCCGACGTCGTCCATCGCATCGGTCAGCCACAGCGCCAGACAGTCGATCAGCAGCGGCGGGCCGTGCGCGCTCAGCAGCGGGACCAGGTCACAGGTCTCGACGGTGCGCCAGGAGGCCGGCCGGCGCTCGCGGTGCAGGGCCACCCGCGCCGCCCAGTCCGGGTCGTCCTCCCGGGTGCCGCCGGTGGCCACGTACAGCACCTGGGGGAAGGACTCCAGGCGCCGCTCCGCCTCCCGGGACTTGCCCGACCGCGCCCCGCCCAGCACCAGGGTGCGGCGCGGCAGGTCCGGCACCGCGTGGTAGTCGCCCACGGTCAGCGCGGTGCCGTCGGGCACCGCCCGCGCACCCGCCGCCGCCAGCCGCCGGTGCAGCTCCCGGCCCGGCGGCACATCGTGGTCCAGGTGCACGGCGATCACATCGGTGGTGGCACCGACCGCACCGGCCTCGCGCAGCCGGGCCAGCGCCTCCGGCCGCCCGGTCACATCGAGCAGCACTATGTCGTACGGGCCCGCCACCGGGGCCAGCCCCGCCGGGGCCCCGCCCGGCGGCAGGTACAGCAGCCGGTCGCCCTCCGGGCCCTGCACCTCGTATCCGGTGCCCGGCGAGTCCAGGGCCATCGCCCGCACCCGGTGGCCGCTGATCACCGACAGCTCGCGCCCGTCCGGCACCCGCCCCGGGGCGGGCAGCCCGGCCGGGAACTCCACGGGGGGCCCGTCGTGCGGATGCGAGAGCAGCACCTGCCGCACCCCGGCCAGCGAACGCCCCGCGCGGGCGGCCGCGAACGCCGGGCCCGGGGTCAGGTCCAGCAGCAGCGCGCCGTCGACCAGCAGGGCGGTCGCGGCCCGCGCGTCCTCGCCCACGGCGGTGGCGCAGGCCGCGCAGGGGCAACCGGGGCGCGGCAGCCCCTCGGGGGCTCCGGTGCCGAGCAATGTCAGTTCCACGCCCCGATCGTCTCGCGTCCGGCCGCGGCAGGCGCGCGGGGCTCACCCTTTCTTGCCCGTGACGGGCCGTTAGGCTGCGCTCGGCAACAGCCAGCCGATACTCGGGAGGCGGACATGGCGTGGGTGTGGCGGTTCGAGAAGGCCGACGGCACGGAGGTCGAACCGGCGGTCCAGCCGGAGGAGTTCACGACCCAGGGGGACGCGGAGTCCTGGCTCGGTGAGGTGTGGAAGGAGCTGCTCAGCGGGGGTGCGGACCAGGTCCGGCTGTTCGAGGACAGCACGGAGATCTATGGGCCGATGAGCCTGCACGCGGACCTGGACTGACGGCCGGAGCGACGGCCCGGGCCGCGGGCGTCACATCTCGCCGAGGGTGACGTTCGCGGTCTGCTCCGCCCCGTCCCGCTCATAGGTCACTTCCGTCCGCTCGCCCGGCCGGAGCCCCGCGAGCGCCTCCGCCAGCGACTGCATGGTGGTGATGGCGGCCTTGCCGACCTTGACAATGATGTCGCCGGCCCGCAGGCCGGCCTTTTCGGCGGGCCCGCCGCCGCTGACCGCGGCCACCGCGACCCCGGCCGGGGTGTAGTCGGGGCCGACGACCGTCCGGCCGGTGATGCCCAGCGCGGCCCGGCCCGAGTCCGTCACCCGGCCGCTCTTGACGATCTGATCGGCGATCCGGCCGACGGTCGCGGCCGGGATCGCGAAGCCGATGCCCGGAGCGGCCCCCTCGCCGAGCTCCGGATCGGTGGCGGCCAGCGTGGGAATGCCGATGACCTGCCCGGCAAGATTGACCAGCGCCCCACCGCTGTTGCCCGGGTTGATGGCCGCCGAGGTCTGCACCATATTGGCGATGGTCGCCCCGGTGCCGCCGCCCCCACGGCCCTCGCTGACCGTCCGGCCGACCGCCGAGACGATGCCCTGGGTGACGCTGCTGGACAGCCCGAGCGGATTGCCCATCGCCAGCACGATCTGCCCGACCTCGACCTTGGACGAGTCGCCCAGCGTGGCGGGCCGCAGCCCCTTGGGCACCGAGTCCATCCGCACCACGGCCAGGTCCTGGTCGGGGTAGCTGGCGACCAGCCGGGCGCCGACCGTGGTTCCGCCGGTGGCCAGGGAGACCTTGAACGCCGTGGCGTCACCGACGACATGGGCGTTGGTGACGATGTCGCCCTTGCCGTCGTAGACCACGCCGGAACCCAGCCCCTGGCCGGTGGTGATCTGCACGACGGACGGCAGGACCTCCTTGACCACCTTCTCGTACGCGGCCTGCAGATCCCCCGCCGAACCGGAGAGCGAGACCGCCGAGGCCCCCGACGAAGCGGCCGGCGCCGGTCCGGCCGGGCCGCCGGACGAGCCGGAGCACCCGGCGAGCAGCGCCGCGCACACCGCGGCGGCCGCCGGGAGCAGGCGCCTGCGGGAAGGGTGACGTGGGAGGACGTCCATGCTCGAAGTATCCGGCCGCCGCCGACCGCTGTCCCGGCGTCCGGTCCGTACGGGTGTCGCGGTACCAAGTGGTCTTGCCGAAGTGCGGTGCGGTATCGCGCCCCGTAAGGGGCGCGGGGAACTGCGCGACCAGCCATGGACGGCCCGCAGTGACCGAACTGCACTTCCAGCGGAGCGCTTAGCCGCCCCGGACCCCGCACAGGTGCAACAGCGCCGCCACCGCGCGGTACGGGTCGGTGCGCCCGGCCCGTTCCTCGGCGGCCAGCAGCCGCCGCAGCTCCCCGGCCGGCGGCGGGGGTTGTCCGTCGGCGGCCAGATCGGTCAGCAGCCGTACCCCGTACCAGGCGGACAGCGGCGCCCCGATCCCGGCCAGGGTCGCGGTCAGCGCCTCCCGCCGGTCGGCGCGCACCGGCAGGCCGAGCCGGTTGGTGTAGGCGGGGGAGTCGAAGGCGGCCAGCGCGGTGTCCCAGTCGCCGCTCAGCCCCGGCCGCAGCGCCAGCGCATCGGCGTTGCGGACGACCAGCGAGAGCAGGCCGCCGGGGGCCAGCACCCGGGCCAGCCCGGCCAGCACCGGATCCGGCTCCGGTACGTACATCAGCACACCGTGGCACAACACGATGTCAAAGGCGCCGGGCAGGAAGTGCACCCCGGTGTCCCGGCCGTCACCCTGGATGAGCCGCACCCGCTCGCGGATGCCCGCCGGTTCCCCGGCCAGCACCTCGCGCACCGCGGCCACCATCCGGGGATCGGACTCCAGGCCGGTCAGCTGGTGCCCGGCGCGGGCCAGCCGCAGCGCCTGGGTGCCCTGGCCGAGGCCGACGTCGAGTATCCGCAGCCGCCGCCCGACCGGGAAGCGGGCGGATATCTGCTCGTCCAGCTGACGCGCCACCAGTTCCTGGCGGACGGTGTTCCTTAACCCCCCGAGGCCGCGCAGCCACCCCTCCGCGCCGCCGGTGAAGCCCGGGGCAACGCCGCTCAGGGCTTCTCTCCGCGCTTGACCTTGGGCTTCGGCAGACGCATCCGGCGGATCTGCAGGGTGCGCATCAGGGCGTAGGGCACCGCACCACGCAGGTTCTCGTCCGGGAACCGCTTCTTGAGGGCCCGCTTGAGGGTGGTGCCGAGGAACACCGAGTTGAGGGCGATGGCCAGGATCACGACCAGCCAGGCCAGCAGCACATACTGCTGGAACTGGCCGCGGTTGAACATGCTCAGGACCAGGATGGTCACCGCGAGCGGCAGGAAGAACTCGCCCACCGACCAGCGCGAGTCGATGAAGTCCCGCGCGAACCTGCGCACCGGACCCTTGTCACGGGCCGGCAGAAACCGCTCGTCCCCGTTGGCGAGGGCCTCGCGCTGCCTGGCCAGGTCCGTCCGCCGCGTCTCGCGCGCCCTCCGGGTGGCGTCCTTGCGGTTGGCCGGTGTGGCGGCCAGGGAACGGCGCTGCGAGGTGGCCTCGCTGCGCTTGGGGGTGGGGCGGCCCTTGGGGGCCTGCGGGTGACGGGTCTGCTGGGGCTGGTCCGCGGTCACCTTGGTGTCGGTGGCCTTGACGGACCGCTCTTCCTTCGAACGGCTTCGGAACACGGGACCCAAGGGTACGGGGTTCCGGGAGCGGACCCCAGCCTTCCCGGGAACGATCCCGCACGGATGTCCGTCTGAAGAAGTGCGGGGAGCCGGCAAAGGCCCCGGGGATCCCGCCCCGTGGGTCCCCCCGAGGTGCCGCCTACTCCTCGCGCCGGAGAGGAATGACCTTGTGATCGTCCTGGAGGAGGACCATATCCGCGCCCGAACAGTGCGGTAATGGGGACAGGGCCCGTACTGTGGGTTCTGTTAGATGGTGCTGGAGCCGAAGTCCGTCAGAAGGGGGCGCGCGAAGCCCATGAGCGGTGTCATGAAGCGTATGGGGATGATCTTCCGCGCGAAGGCCAACAAGGCCCTGGACCGGGCCGAGGATCCGCGCGAGACCCTCGACTACTCATACCAGAAGCAGGTCGAGCTGCTGCAGAAGGTGCGCCGCGGCGTCGCCGACGTGGCCACCTCCCGCAAGCGCCTGGAGCTGCAGCTGAGCCAGCTGCAGGGCCAGTCGTCCAAGCTGGAGGAGCAGGGCCGCAAGGCGCTGTCCCTCGGCCGGGAGGATCTGGCGCGCGAGGCGCTCACCCGCCGCGCCGCGCTGCAGCAGCAGGTCAGCGACCTGGAGACGCAGCACCAGACGCTGCAGGGCGAGGAGGAGAAGCTCACCCTCGCCTCCCAGCGGCTGCAGGCCAAGGTCGATGCCTTCCGCACCAAGAAGGAGACCATCAAGGCCACCTACACCGCCGCCCAGGCCCAGACCCGGATCGGCGAGGCGTTCTCCGGCATCTCCGAGGAGATGGGCGATGTCGGCATGGCCATCCAGCGTGCCGAGGACAAGACCGCACAGCTGCAGGCCCGCGCCGGTGCCATCGACGAGCTGCTCGCCTCGGGCGCGCTCGACGACCCGACCGGCACGGCCAAGGACGACATCACCGCCGAGCTGGACCGCCTCTCCGGTGGCTCGGACGTGGAGCTGGAGCTCCAGCGGATGAAGGCCGAGCTCGCGGGCGGCAGCAGCGCCAAGCCGGCGATCGAGGGCGGACAGGGCGGCCAGTCCCAGGCGGTGCAGCCGCAGGACCGGCCGCACTTCGACAAGCACTGACAAGCACTGACAAGCACTGACAAGCGCTGACAGGCACTGACGCCCGGCCCGCACTGAAACACATAGGGAGATCGTCATGATCGTTCGGATCATGGGGGAGGGGCAGGTAAAGCTGGCGGACAGCCACTTCACCGAGCTGAACGTGCTGGACGACGAGCTGCTCGCGGAGCTCGAGAGCGGCGACGAGCCCGGCTTCCGCCGCACCCTGGACGCCCTGCTCGACGCGGTGCGCCGGCTGGGCGAGCCGCTGCCCGACGAAGCCCTGGAGCCCTCCGAGCTGATCCTGCCCTCGCCGGACGCCACGCTGGAGCAGGTCCGCGAGATGCTCAGCGAGGACGGGCTCATCCCCGGCTGAACCCCGGCCACTCCAACACCCGCCGCGCCCCCGTCCCCGGATCCCCGGGACGGGGGCGCGGCGGTCCCGATGGGATCGCGATGACCTCCCTCGCCCGCTCCGGCCTCGCCCGTCCGCACTGCTGGCTGCGCGAGCACCCGCTCGCCGCCGACACCCTGGTGGCCGTCGCCGTCTTTGGATCCATCCTCATCGGCTCGGCCGTCGGCCGGCACGGTGGGAACGCGCTCGGCTACGGCCCCATCGGGCTGAGCGCGGCCGCCTGCGCCTGCCTGGTGCTGCGCCGCCGGGCGCCGCGCACCGTGCTGGCCCTGACCTGCGCCCTGACCGTGGTCGCGGTGGCGGCCACCGGGAACGGCGTGCCGCACACCCAGGTCGGGACGGCCGCGGTGCTCGCGCTGTTCACCGTCGCGGCCGGCACCGAGCGCTCCACCGCCTGGCGCATCGCCGTGGTGACGGCCACCGGTCTCACCGGTGCCGTGATGCTCTGCGGCCCACCGCCCTGGTACTCCCAGGAGTACTTCGGCCTGCTCGCCTGGACCGGCCTGGCCGCGGCCGCCGGTGAGGCCGTCCGCAGCCGCCGCGCCTTTGTCGCGGCGATCCAGGAGCGGGCCGTGCGCGCGGAGTGCACCCGCGAGGAGGAGGCCCGCCGCCGGGTCGCCGAGGAACGGCTGCGCATCGCCCGGGAGCTGCACGATGTGGTCGCCCACCACATCGCGCTGGTCAATGTGCAGGCGGGGGTGGCCTCGCACGTCATGGACAGCCGCCCGGACCAGGCCAAGGAGGCCCTGGCCCATGTCCGCGAGGCGAGCCGCTCGGCTCTGGAGGAACTGCGGTCCACCGTCGGCCTGTTGCGCCAGTACGGCGACCCCACGGCGCCCACCGAACCGGCCCGCGGCCTGGGCGCCCTGGGCCCCCTGGTGGACGGCTTCGCCCGGGCCGGGCTGCCCGTCGACGTGGCCCTGGCCGGCAGCCGGCCGGGCGGCTGTGGGACGGGCGCCGACCCCGCCGGGGCGGCGGAGGTCATCGGCCCCTTGCCCGCGGCCGTCGACCTGACCGCCTACCGGGTGCTCCAGGAGGCGCTGACCAACGCGCACAAACACGCGGGTCCCGGGGCGCGCGCCGAAGTCGCCATCCTGCGTGGCCCGTACAGCCTGGTGCTGACCGTCCAGGACGACGGCGCGGGCTGCGCCGGGTCCACGCCGTCGCCCTCCGGCGGCCATGGCCTGGTCGGCATGCGCGAGCGGGTCGCCGCGCTCGGCGGCAGCATCGAGACGGGGCCGCGGGAGGGTGTGCCCGGCTTCCGGGTCGAGGCGCGGCTGCCGGTGCGCGGGCGACTCGGGGCCGACCACGAGGCCTGAACGGGCCACCGACGGCCCGCCGTCGCGTGACCTCGCCTCCGGCGGAGCGCTTAGGCTGACCTCATGACGGACGAGCCCTGTATCCGCGTTCTCCTCGCCGACGACCAGGCGCTGTTACGCAGTGCGTTCCGGGTGCTGGTGAACTCCGAGCCCGGCATGCGCGTGGTGGGGGAGGCCGCGGACGGCGCCGAGGCGGTTCGGCTGGCCCGGGCCGAGGCGCCCGATGTGGTCCTGATGGACATCCGGATGCCGGGCATGGACGGTCTGGCCGCGACCCGGGAGATCTGCGCCGACCCCGAACTCGCCGGTGTGCATGTGGTGATGCTGACGACCTTCGAGGTCGACGAGTATGTGGTGCAGTCGCTGCGCGCGGGCGCCTGCGGCTTCCTGGGCAAGGGCGCCGAGCCCGAGGATCTGCTCGCCGCGATCCGGATCGCGGCCGCGGGCGAGGCGCTGCTGTCGCCCGCGGCGACCAAGGGCCTGATCGCCAGCTTCCTGGCCCAGGGCGACGGCCCGTGGCCGGGCGGGCCGGGCCGGGGCGCGGCCCGGCTCGATGTGCTCACGGGGCGGGAGCGGGAGGTGCTGGTGCTGGTGGCCGGGGGCCTGTCGAACGACGAGATCGGCGAGCGGCTCGCGGTCAGCCCGCTGACGGTCAAGACGCACGTCAACCGCGCGATGGCCAAGCTGGGGGCCCGTGACCGTGCCCAACTGGTCGTGACCGCTTACGAGTCGGGGCTGGTGCGGCCCAGAGGGTAGCGGTCACGGCTCCGGACCCGACGCGCCGGTGCGGCTCCGCCGCGCGGCGGAGCCGCACCGCACCATCCCCTACGGCAGTGCCAGCATCCGCTCCAGCGCGAGCCGGGAGAAGCCCGCCACCTCCGCATCGACCTGGATCCGGTTGACCACCTTGCCTTCGGCCAGCGACTCCAACGCCCACACCAGATGCGGCAGATCGATCCGGTTCATGGTCGAGCAGAAGCAGACCGTCCGGTCGAGGAAGACGATCTCCTTGCCCTGATCGGCGAAACGGTTCGCCAGCCGCCGCACCAGGTTGAGCTCGGTGCCGATGGCCCACTTGGTCCCGGCGGGCGCGGCTTCCAGGGTCCTGATGATGTACTCCGTGGAACCGACCTGGTCCGCGGCGGCCACCACCTCGTGCCGGCATTCGGGGTGCACCAGCACATTGACCCCCGGTATGCGCTCGCGCACCTCGCGCACGGAGTCCAGCGAGAACCGCCCGTGCACCGAGCAATGGCCGCGCCACAGAATCATCTTGGCGTCGCGCAGCTGCTCGGCCGTCAGCCCGCCGCCCGGCTTGTGCGGGTTGTAGACCACGCAGTCGTCCAGGGACATGCCCAGGTCGCGTACGGCGGTGTTGCGCCCGAGGTGCTGGTCGGGGAGGAACAGTACCTTCTCCCCCTGCTCAAAAGCCCAGTTGAGCGCGCGCTGGGCATTGGAGGAGGTGCAGATGGTGCCACCGTGCTTGCCGGTGAACGCCTTGATGTCCGCGGAGGAGTTCATATACGAGACGGGGACGGTGACTTCGGCCACCCCCGCTTCGGTCAGTACGTCCCAGCACTCGGCGACCTGCTCCGCGGTGGCCATGTCGGCCATCGAGCAGCCCGCCGCCAGGTCCGGCAGGACGACCTGCTGGCCGTCCGTGGTCAGGATGTCGGCCGACTCGGCCATGAAGTGCACACCGCAGAAGACGATGTACTCGGCGTCGGGCCGGGCGGCCGCGTCCCGGGCGAGCTTGAAGGAGTCGCCGGTGACGTCCGCGAACTCGATGACCTCGTCGCGCTGGTAGTGGTGGCCGAGGATGAAGACCTTGTCCCCGAGCTTGGCCTTGGCCGCGCGGGCCCGTTCCACCAGGTCAGGGTCGGAAGGCGCCGGCAGGTCGCCCGGACATTCGACGCCCCGCTCGCTCCGGGGGTCGGATTCCCGGCCCAGCAGCAGGAGGGCGAGGGGGGTGGGCTGGACATCCAAGGACTGGGCGGTGGTCACGACACGCACCCTTTCTGTTCTGCGGACGGCCGATGGGGCCTTGTCGTCAATTTGACGTTATTTATCATAACCGCTTCATGTCAGTTTGACGATGTCCATTGCGTCGATGTGACGCATTCCCGTTCCGGGAGCGGGTGTGCGAGCATAAAAGGCGGAAGTCACGCGCGAACCCGGAATGAATCCGGGGCGCCGCCGGTTGCAGCCGAGGGCAAGCAGTCCGCACAAAACCCGGGAGTGAAGCAGATGTCCGTTCAGGACGAGAAGACCACTGTGAGCGACGGCATCCTCCTGTCCGACGCCGCGGCCGCCAAGGTCAAGAGCCTGCTGGAGCAGGAAGGCCGTGACGACCTCGCCCTGCGCGTCGCCGTCCAGCCCGGCGGCTGCTCCGGTCTGCGCTACCAGCTCTTCTTCGACGAGCGTTCGCTCGACGGCGATGTGGTGAAGGAGTTCGACGGCGTCAAGGTCGTCACCGACCGGATGAGCGCCCCGTACCTGGGCGGCGCCTCCATCGACTTTGTCGACACCATCGAGAAGCAGGGCTTCACCATCGACAACCCCAACGCCACCGGCTCCTGCGCCTGCGGCGACTCCTTCAACTAAGCGCGTTTCACCAGAGCGTGAGGAGGGGCACCCCGGCCGGGGTGCCCCTCCTCACGCGTTCACTGCTTCGGCACGGTCCCACCGGTCGCGGAGTCCACGACCTTCCGCCCGTCCAGTGCCCGGTCCAGCCTCACCTCCTGCTCGAACCACTTGGCCATCAGCACACAGGGACGCCCCGGCTCCTTCTCCGTGCCGGTGACCTTGACCGTCACCGCGGCCGGGGACTGCCGGGAGGAGGCGGAGTAGTCCTCGCACACCCCGCCCCAGAAGTGCAGGGTGAGCTTGTTGCCGTCCACGTCGTACGAGGTCACCCGGGTCGCCGTGGTGCGCGGCGACCCGGACGGGCGGCCGCCGGCCGCCGGCGGGGAGCCCGGCCCGGCAAGGTACTTCGGGTCCACCGCGGGCTGGGTGACGGTGACCGTGCCGTCCGTGCCCGGCGTACCGGGGACCTGCACGGTGAACAGCCAGGACGGCACCAGGGCGGGCCGCCCCCCGACCGCGTACTGGGCCAGCGCGAACGACGCATCCCGCACCGGCACCGGATCCTGCCGCACCCGCCGGGCGCAGGGGAAGCCGGCCGGGGCCCGGGGGTCGCCCTCGGCCAGGGGAACGGCCGTCGCACAGCCCCCGATGGCCGGATGCCCGGTCCCGGCGCCCTTGTTGAGCTCGTCCAGCGCCCGGCTCGCCGAGATCAGCGGATACCCGGCGCCCTTCCCGGGCATCAGCAACTGCCCGCCGCCCCCGGCGAGTTTGCCGTCCGCGGCGATCTGGAGGCCGGTCTGCCAGCCATAGGTGGGCACCGAGCCCAGCACCGGGTCGGCCGTCACCAGCCGTACCGCCCCGAAGACCCGGTGCGCGTCCAGCTTCGCGCCGTCCTGACCGACCGCCTTGAGCACCGGGAGGGCGGCGCTCTTCGCCTTCTCCTCCGACACCGGCCGGGCCGCCGCCGGATCCGAGCCGCCGGGACGGTCCCGGAACGACGGACACGGCGCGTCCGGTTTCGTCCGCGGACCGGCGCCCGGCGGATGCACACACGGCTTGCCACCGGGCACGCCATACCGGGAGTACGACCAGTTGCCCGGCCCCTTCCGGCTCACCTGCAGCGTCGGCCCGGCGGCGTCGGGCGCACCGCCCACCGTCCACACCTCCGCCACCAGCCGGGGCGTGCCGGGCACCCCGAGCACCTTGGCCAGCGCCGCCACATCGCTCTGTGACACCTCGCGCCCGGACAGGTACACCGGGGCGCTGCGCGGCCCGTCCGGCAGTTTCCCCACGGCCCGGTAGCGCACGCCGTTGGGGTCCGGCTCACCCACCGCGATGCCCGGCGGGCCGCCGGTGCCCCGGTCGTCCAGGGCCAGCGGGGGCGGGGTTCCCCCGGCCGCCCCCGGCGGGCTCGCGGAATCGCCGCCCCCGGCCGTCGACGCCCAGTACGCGCCGCCACCGCCGGCCAGCAGCACCGCCGCCACGACCGATGCGACCACCGGCGGCGAGTGCTTCCGCCACCGTTTGCCGGGAGTGCCGCCCTCGGTGCCCACCGCATCGCTCCTTCACCGCGCTCCATGTGTGTACCGATCCATCCCCCGTGACAGGGGCGCCGGTTGGACGGAGTGCGGGAGCGAGCGGTTCCAGTGTTCCGCGAAGCCCGGGCGGTGACTCAGTCGCCGTACTCCGACATACCGTCGAGCAGCCGCGCCGACCGGGCGGGCACCGAGACCCCGTGAATCAGCGAGGGCGATGTCCGGCCCTGTGGAGCGTCCGCCGGGACCGCCCAGTGCGGTGCCATCCGGGCACAGTCCCTGCGCAGGTCGGCCAGCGACTCCGGTTCGGCGACGGCGGGAGCGGGGTGCTGCACGGAATTCGGCATATTCGCACCGTACTCATCGGGGGCTTCCCAGAGAAAGGCCTACTATCCGGTAGATCCAGCCACTCCTGGTGAGCCGACCCTGTAACGTGAGACGGCTTTTCCCGTCCGGCCCGTTTCTGAAATCTGTCACCTCACCCCGCTGGGAGCAGACCCCCGTGCGAATCGCTGTCACCGGCTCCATTGCCACCGACCACCTGATGACCTTTCCCGGCCGTTTCGCCGATCAGCTCGTGGCGGACCAGCTGCACACGGTGTCCCTCTCCTTCCTGGTGGACGACCTGGACGTCCGCCGGGGCGGCGTCGGCCCCAACATCTGCTTCGGAATGGGCGTGCTCGGCCTGCGCCCCATCCTGGTCGGCGCCGCCGGCCAGGACTTCGCCGACTACCGCGCCTGGCTCGACCGGCATGGGGTGGACACCGCCTCGGTGCACATCTCCGAGGTCCTGCACACCGCGCGCTTCGTCTGCACCACGGACACCGACCACAACCAGATCGCCTCCTTCTACACCGGCGCGATGAGCGAGGCCCGCCTGATCGAACTGCGGCCCGTCGCCGACCGGGTCGGCGGCCTCGACCTGGTGCTCATCGGGGCCGACGACCCCGAGGCGATGGTCCGCCACACCGAGGAGTGCCGGGCCCGCGGCATCCCGTTCGCGGCCGACCCCTCCCAGCAGCTCGCCCGCATGGACGGCGAGGAGATCCGCCGGCTGATCGACGGCGCCACCTATCTGTTCACCAACGAGTACGAGAAGGCGCTCACCGAGTCCAAGACCGGCTGGACCGGGGACGAGATCCTCACCAAGGTCGGCACCCGGGTCACCACGCTCGGCTCCCGGGGCGTGCGCATCGAACGGGCCGGCGAGCCGGCGATCGAGGTCGGCGCCGCACACGAGGAGGCGAAGGTCGACCCGACCGGCGTCGGCGACGCCTTCCGCGCGGGCTTCCTCGCCGGCCTGGTCTGGGAGCTGTCCCTGGAGCGCGCCGCCCAGCTCGGCTGCATGCTGGCCACGCTGGTCATCGAGACGCTGGGCACTCAGGAGTACGAGCTGCGGCGCGGGCACTTCATGGAGCGCTTCACCAAGGCGTACGGCCACGAGGCGGCGGTGGAGGTCCAGGCCCGCCTGGGCTGACGGCCTCCCGCCGGTGACCGGCCGGGGCGGGGATGCCACCCCGGCCGGTCACCTCAGGCGTCGCACCAGGTACGCGGTACCGCCCTCGGCCGGCTCCTCGCCCGCATACTCCTGGTTGCACATCTCGCACCACGCCGGAATGTCCAGCCGAGCCGCCGCGTCATCGGAGAGCACCCGCACCAGCCCTCCCACCGGCACCTCCCCAATCACCTTCGCCAGCTCGATCACCGGGATCGGACACCGCTTCCCGAGGGCGTCCACCACCAGCACCGAGCCCTCGGCGCCCTCGGCAACCACGGACCCCGCCCCCCTAGGCGCCCCCAACTGCTCGCGCACCGAGGCGACCGCACCGGGCAGCACCGCCAGGAACCGCTCGACATCCGCCTCGGCCGTCCCCGGCGGCAGCGAAACCCGCACATTGCCCTCCGTCAGCACCCCCATGGCCTGCAGCACATGGCTGGGCGTCAAGGTGCTGGACGTACACGACGAACCGGACGATACGGAGAACCCGGCCCGGTCCAGGGTGTGCAGCAGGGCCTCGCCGTCCACATACAGGCAGGAGAAGGTCACCAGGTGCGGCAGCCGCCGCTCCGGATCGCCGACCACCTCCACATCCGGCACCAGCCGCGGCACCCGGTCCCGTACCCGCGCCACCAACTCCCGCAGCCGCGCGGCCTCCTGTGCCGCCTCCTGCCGCACGGCCCGCAGCGCGGCGGCGGCCGCGACGACCGCCGGGAGGTTGGGGAAGCCGGGCGAGCGGCCCGACTCCCGTTCGTCCGCCGGGCCCTGGGCCGCGAAGCGCACGCCCTTGCGCACCGCCAGCAGCCCCACCCCGGGCGGCCCGCCCCACTTGTGCGCGCTCGCGGCCAGCAGCGACCAGTCCCCGTCGACCGGCCCCCAGCCCAGCGACTGCGCGGCGTCCACCAGCAGCGGCACCCCCACCGTCCGGCATTCCCCGGCCACTTGGGCGACCGGCTGCTCCGTGCCGACCTCGTGGTTGGCGGACTGCAGCACCGCCAGGGCGGTGTCCGGACGCAGCGCCCGCGCATACTCTCCCGGCCCGACCCGGCCCGTCCGGTCCACACACACCCGGGTGACGCTCCCGCCCGCGGCCTCCAGCGACTCGGCGGAGTGCAGGACCGCGGAGTGCTCCACGGCGGACACCACCAGGTGGCGGCCCACCCGGCGGCGCCCGGCCAGCGCACCGGCGATTCCGTCGTGCAGCGCGCGCGTCCCCGAAGGGGTGAATACCAGCTCGTCCGGCCGGCAGCCCACCGCCTCGGCCGTCGCCTCGCGCGCCGCGTCCAGCAGCAGCCGCGCGCGGCGCCCCTCCCGGTAGAGGCGGGCGGGGTCGGCCCATCCCTCGTCGAGTGCGGCGAGCAGCGCCTGGCGGGCGACGGGGTGCAGCGGAGCGGCCGAAGCGGCGTCGAAGTAGGGCACGTGACGAACGCTAACGCCCCAGGTGACGGCTGGCGGCCCGGGGGCTGACGATCCGCCGGACAGGGGACGGAGCCCTCGATTCCGTCCCTTCGGGGTGCGGTCCGGCGCGTTGGGCACCCTCCCCGCGCGACCCCAAATAGCGTCCAGTAGGGTTTGCTCCGCATAAACATCCAAACCCTGCCCGCAGCGGGCCGGCGACCGACCCGACGGCCGCAGCCGGCCGCGCGGGCGAGACTCTCGGGAAGGCGCTACGTGAGTCCCAACGGCTCCGACCGCTCGTCGCGGCGCCCGGTGCGGCGGAAGCTGCTGCAGGCGCTGGCCGCGGGCGCTGTCCTGGCAACCGCCACCGGTTGCACATCGAAGGACTTCCCCCGCCTCGGAATGCCCACTCCCGTCACGGAAGAGGCGCCGCGGATCCTCTCCCTGTGGCAGGGCTCCTGGGCCGCCGCCCTCGCGGTCGGCGTTCTGGTGTGGGGTCTGATCATCTGGAGCGTCATCTTCCACCGGCGCAGCCGGAGCAAGGTCGAGGTTCCCGTACAGACCCGGTACAACCTGCCGCTCGAGGCGCTGTACACCGTGGTACCGATCCTCATCGTGTCGGTGCTCTTCTACTTCACGGCGCGCGATGAGAACAAGCTGCTGACCAACCCCGAGAAGCCGAAGCACGTCGTCAACGTGGTGGGCTTCCAGTGGAGCTGGGCGTTCAACTACCTGGAGACCGCTCCGGACCGGCCGCAGGGCACCACGCCGCTGCGCCAGGTCAAGGAGCTGAACGCGATCCCGGACCGGTTCCTGAAGAAGGCGCCGGCCAATGCGGAGGGCGTCTACGACGTCGGCATTCCGGGCGACCGGAACCCGCAGAACAACAACCCGGGCCCGACGCTGTGGCTGCCCAAGGGCGAGACGGTCGAGTTCGTGCTCACCTCGCGGGATGTCAACCACTCCTTCTGGGTGGTGCCGTTCCTGATGAAGCAGGACGTCATCCCCGGTCACACCAACAGCTTCACGGTGACCCCGACCAGGGAGGGCACCTACCGGGGCAAGTGCGCCGAGCTCTGCGGCCAGGACCACTCCCGGATGCTCTTCAACGTCAAGATCGTCTCTCCTGAGCGGTACCAGGCGCACCTGAAGGAGCTGGCGGCGAAGGGCCATACCGGTTATCTGCCGGCGGGCATTGCGCAGTCGGATCACGCGAAGAACGCGGAGACCAAGAACAAGTGAGCATCCTCAACGAACCCCAGGGTGCCGCCGGGTCAGCCACGGCAGCACCGCCTGTACGCACCAAGCAACCAGGCAACCAGGTGGTCAAGTGGCTGACCACCACCGACCACAAGACCATCGGCACGCTCTACCTGGTCACATCGTTCGCGTTCTTCTGCATCGGTGGCGTGATGGCGCTGCTGATGCGTGCCGAACTCGCCCGTCCCGGCACCCAGATCCTGTCGAACGAGCAGTTCAACCAGGCATTCACCATGCATGGCACGATCATGCTGCTGATGTTCGCGACGCCGCTGTTCTCCGGGTTCGCGAACTGGATCATGCCGCTGCAGATCGGTGCGCCCGATGTGGCGTTCCCGCGGCTGAACATGTTCGCCTACTGGCTCTACCTCTTCGGCTCGCTGATCGCGGTGGCCGGCTTCCTCACCCCGCAGGGTGCGGCCTCCTTCGGCTGGTTCGCCTACGCCCCGCTGTCCAGCGAGGCCTTCTCGCCGGGCGTCGGCGCCGACATGTGGATCATGGGTCTGGCCTTCTCCGGCTTCGGCACGATCCTCGGTTCGGTCAACTTCATCACCACCATCATCTGCATGCGCGCCCCCGGCATGACGATGTTCCGCATGCCGATCTTCTGCTGGAACGTCCTGCTGACCGGTGTGCTGGTCCTGCTCGCCTTCCCGGTGCTGGCCGCCGCGCTGTTCGCCCTGGAGGCGGACCGCAAATTCGGTGCGCATATCTTCGACGCCTCAAATGGCGGCGCACTGCTGTGGCAGCACCTCTTCTGGTTCTTCGGGCATCCAGAGGTGTACATCATCGCCCTGCCGTTCTTCGGCATCATTTCCGAGGTCATTCCGGTCTTCTCCCGCAAGCCGCTGTTCGGTTACTGGGGTCTGGTCGCGGCGACGATTGCCATCGCCGGTCTCTCGGTGACGGTGTGGGCGCACCACATGTATGTCACGGGCGGCGTGCTATTGCCGTTCTTCTCCTTTATGACCTTCCTGATCGCGGTCCCGACCGGTGTGAAGTTCTTCAACTGGATCGGCACCATGTGGAAGGGCTCGCTGTCCTTCGAGACCCCGATGCTGTGGGCCGTCGGCTTCCTGATCACCTTCACCTTCGGTGGTCTGACCGGTGTCATCCTGGCCTCGCCGCCGATGGACTTCCACGTCTCGGACTCCTACTTCGTCGTCGCGCACTTCCACTACGTCATCTTCGGCACCGTGGTGTTCGCGATGTTCGCCGGATTCCACTTCTGGTGGCCGAAGTTCACCGGCAAGATGCTGGACGAGCGGCTCGGCAAGATCACCTTCTGGACGCTGTTCGTGGGCTTCCACGGCACGTTCCTGGTGCAGCACTGGCTGGGTGCCGAGGGCATGCCGCGCCGTTACGCCGACTACCTGGCGGCCGACGGCTGGACCACGCTCAACACCATCTCCACGATCAGCTCGTTCCTGCTCGGCCTGTCGATACTGCCGTTCTTCTACAACGTCTGGAAGACCGCCAAGTACGGCAAGAAGGTCGAGGTCGACGACCCGTGGGGCTACGGCCGTTCGCTGGAGTGGGCCACCTCCTGCCCGCCGCCGCGGCACAACTTCCTCACGCTGCCGCGGATCCGTTCCGAATCCCCGGCGTTCGACCTGCATCACCCCGAGATCGCCGCGCTCGAACTCGAGGAAAACCTCGCCGACAAGGCCCTCGTGGGTGGCAAGGAGGCCGGCAAGTGAAGATCCAAGGCCGGATGTTCCTCTGGCTCTCCGTCTTCATCCTCGCCATGGCGATCGTCTATGGCGTGTGGGCCAAGGAGCCCGCGGGAGCGACCGCGCTCTTCCTGGCCTTCGGCCTGTGCGTCATGGTCGGCTACTACCTGGCGTTCACCGCGCGCCGGGTGGACGCGGGAGCCCAGGACAACAAGAACGCGGACATCGCGGACGACGCCGGAGAGCTGGGCTTCTTCGCCCCGCACAGCTGGCAGCCGCTGTCCCTGGCCATCGGTGGCGCGTTCGCCTTCCTGGCCATCGCGATGGGCTGGTGGCTGATGTACTTCTCGGCCCCGCTGATCCTGGTCGGCCTCTTCGGCTGGGTGTTTGAGTTCTACCGTGGTGAGAACCAGAACCAGTAGCACCGCCCTCACCGGCTGTTCCGGGCCCCGCACACCCCCGTGGTGTGCGGGGCCCGGGCGCGTTCCGGCACCCCGCGCATGCCCCATTTGCAGTCACCCCGCAGGCCGTGCCCCCGGATCCTCCCTACGGTGTGACCATGAGCCACTCACCTCGACGCCGCACGGTGCTCGGCGGCGCGCTGCTGCTGTTCCCGTTGGCGTTGACGGTCGCGTGCGGCTCGTCCAACCCTCTGGCCGACCCGCCCTACGACGCCACCGAGCAGGTCTCGGTGGCGGGCATAGACGACGGCGGCAAGGCCGACCCCAGCAAGCCGCTGGAGGTGGAGGCGAGCGGCGGTGACCGGATCACCAACGTCATAGCCACAGACGCGACCGGGCGCTATCTGGCGGGTGAGCTGACCGCCGACGGATCGCGCTGGCACAGCACCGCCGCGCTCGCCGCCAACGCCCACTACACCGTGCGGGTCAGCACCGAGGACGAGGACGGCGCCCAGGGGCGCCGCACCATCGGCTTCGACACCGGCGCCGCCAACCGCCTGCTGACCGTCGCCTTCGGCCCGAAGAGCGGCAAGTACGGCGTGGGGCAGCCCATCACCGCCGAGCTCAGCACGCCCATCCAGGACCCCGCCTCGCGCGCCGTGGTGGAGCGCACCCTCAGGGTCGAGTCACAGCCCGCCGTCGAGGGCGCCTGGCACTGGGTGAACAACCGGGTGCTGCACTACCGCCCGCAGGAGTACTGGCCCGCCCACGCCATCATCGAGGTGCGCGCCACCCTGGAGGGCATCAAGGTCGGCGGCGGCCTCTACGGCGGCCCGTCCAAGCCGGTGACGCTGACCACCGGCGACCGGGTGGAGGCCATCACCGACGCCGCCGGGCACTACATGTCCGTCCTGAAGAACAGCCAGGAGATCCGCACCATCCCGGTCACCACCGGAAAGCCCGGCTACGCCACGCGCAATGGAGTCAAGGTGGTTCTCGGCCAGGAATCCTTCGTACGCATGCGCGGGGAGACCATCGGCATCGCGGAGGGCAGTTCGGACGCCTACGACCTGCCGGTCTACTGGGCGACCCGGGTCACCTGGAGCGGCGAGTACGTCCACGCCGCCCCCTGGTCGGAGGGGTCGCAGGGGTGGGACAACGTCAGCCACGGCTGCACCGGGATGTCCACCGAGAACGCCAAGTGGTTCTTCGACAATGTGCGCGTCGGAGACATCGTCAAGGTCGTCGGCAGCGCGGGCGCCACGATGACGCCCTTCGACAACGGCTTCGGCGACTGGAACATGCCCTGGAAGCAGTGGCGCGAGGGCAGTGCCCTCGCCGCCGGAAAGCGCGAAGGCACCACCCCCGCCGACTCCGCGCGCCTGCGGCCGCGGATCTGACGGGCCGGACCCGCGCCCTACGCGTCCACCGCCAGCCGCTGCCGCAGCAGCCCCGCCAGGGCGTCGGTCAGGGCCACCGGGTCCACCGGGTGCGTCACCGCGGCGTCGGCCCGGCTCCAGGTGGCCAGCCAGGCATCCTGCGGGCGGCCCATCAGCAGCAGCACCGGCGGGCAGTGGAACACCTCGTCCTTGAGCTGCCGGCCCACCCCCATGCCGCCCGCGGGCGCGGTTTCGCCGTCCAGCACGCACACATCGACCCGGTGCTCCTCCAGGGCCGTCAGCAGGGCGGGCAGCGTCGCACAATCCAGATACTCCACCGGTGGCAGATCGGCGGCGGGGCGCCGCCCGGCGGCCAGCCGCACCTGCTCCCGGGTGCTCGCGTCATCGCTGTAGACCAGCACCGTGGCCGTCGGCTGCATCGTTCCTCCAGGCTTGTCGACAAGGGGCGACTTCCCCCAGCTACCGCTGGGAGGTGCCCCCAGCGCGGGATGCTACTCCGCGGGAGCGGCCCCGGAGGAGGGTCCGGAGCACCCCCGATCCCCCCGACGGACCGTCAACACCGGCTCGGAAAGGGCACGCAGAGTGGCGCGGAAGCCGCGCTTCCCCCCTTTGGGGGACGTTCGCCATGGGCCGTACGAGCAGGGCATACGCTCTTGACACACCGAACGGCACCCCCCGGAGTGAGCGCGAGATAAGCGACCGACATAATGTCGGTCGTGGCGACAGCAACAGCAGTAGATACCGGGCACGCGCACCCCTCGGTCAATCGACCGAACCTCACCAGCGTCGGAACCATCATCTGGCTGAGTTCCGAGCTGATGTTCTTCGCGGCCCTCTTCGCGATGTACTTCACCCTTCGTTCGGTGACCGGCGCCGACCACTGGAAGGAGATGGCATCGTCGCTGAACGTCCCGTTCTCGGCGACGAACACCACGATCCTGGTGCTCTCCTCGCTCACCTGCCAGCTCGGTGTATTCGCGGCCGAGCGCGGTGATGTGAAGAAGCTGCGCACCTGGTTCTCGATCACGTTTGTGATGGGTGCCATCTTCATCGGCGGCCAGATCTTCGAGTACACCGACCTGGTCAAGAAGGACGGCCTTTCGCTGTCCTCCGACCCGTACGGCTCGGCGTTCTATCTGACGACCGGCTTCCACGGACTGCATGTGACGGGCGGCCTCATGGCCTTCCTGCTGGTCCTGGGCAGGACGTACGCGGCCAAGAGGTTCACCCACCACCAGGCGACGGCGGCCATCGTCGTGTCCTACTACTGGCACTTCGTCGACGTGGTCTGGATCGGCCTCTTCGCCACGATCTACTTGATCAAGTAATCGGTCCTGTTCCGCACCGGACCAACAGTCCCGCATCGACGCAGAAGATCCTGACACCGGGGTAATCCGTGAAAAAGCTCTCCGCACGACGACGCCATCCGCTGGCGGCGGTCGTCGTCCTACTCTTCGCGCTGGCGGTAACCGGGGGGCTGTACGCCGCGTTCGCGCCGGCGGACACGGCCAAGGCCGATGACTCCGCCCAGTCCCTCGCCATCGAGGAGGGCAAGAAGCTCTACTCCGTGGGCTGTGCAAGCTGCCACGGCACCGGCGCTCAGGGCACCACCGACGGCCCGAGCCTGGTCGGCGTGGGCGCCGCGGCCGTCGACTTCCAGGTCGCCACCGGCCGCATGCCGCTCCAGCAGCAGGGCGCCCAGGCGGTCCGCAAGAAGGTGGTCTACTCGCAGGCCGAGATCGACCAGCTCGCCGCGTACATCGCCTCCCTCGGTGCCGGCCCCTCGGTTCCCACCAAGGACCAGTACAGCCCGAACGGCGCGGACATCGCCAAGGGCGGGGATCTCTTCCGTACGAACTGCTCTCAGTGCCACAACGCCACCGGCAAGGGCGGTGCCCTCTCCAACGGCAAGTTCGCGCCGAGCCTTGAGGACGTCAACCCGAAGCACATCTACGAGGCCATGCAGACCGGCCCGCAGAACATGCCGTCCTTCCCCGACACCACGATGTCGCAGCAGAACAAGAAGGACATCATCGCGTACCTCGACGCGATCGACACCAGCAAGTCGGAGAGCCCGGGCGGCCTGGGACTGGGCGGGCTCGGCCCGGTCAGCGAGGGCCTGTTCGCATGGGTCTTCGGCATGGGGGCAATGATCGCCGTCGCCATCTGGGTCGCCGCCCGGACCGCAAAGGCCAAGAAGTCATGAGTAGCCAAGACATTCCAGAAGAGTCCCTGCCCAGCAAGCAGGATGACGCGCACGCGGGTGAGGTGGCTCCCGCCGCCGACCCGTTCGCGGACCCGGGGCTGCCGCCCCACGAGCACCGCATCCAGGACATCGACGAACGGGCCGCCAAGCGCTCCGAGCGCGTGGTCGCGTTCTTGTTCACGCTGTCCATGCTGGCCACGGTGGGCTTTATCGCCGCCTACCTGGCCATCCCGGTCGACCGGAACATCTTTGTGTTCCCGATCGGCCACGTCAGCGCCATGAACTTCACGCTGGGCCTCACCCTCGGCGTGGCCCTGTTCTGCATCGGCGCGGGCGCGGTCCACTGGGCCCGCACCCTGATGTCCGATGTCGAGGTCGCCGACGAGCGGCACCCGATCGAGGCCGCGCCCGAGGTCAAGGCCAAGGTTCTGGCCGACTTCGCGGACGGTGCCCGGGAGTCGGCGCTCGGCCGCCGCAAGCTGATCCGCAACACCATGTTCGGTGCGCTCACGCTGATGCCGCTGTCCGCGGTGTTCCTGCTGGGCGGCCTGGGACCGGCGCCGGGCACCAAGCTCCGGAAGACCAAGTGGTCCAAGGGCAAGATGCTGGTCAACCAGAACACGATGCAGCCGCTGCGTCCCGAGGACGTCATGGTCGGCTCGCTGACCTTCGCCATGCCCGAGGGCATGAAGGAGGAGGACGAGGACTTCCAGAACGAGATCGCCAAGGCCGCCCTGATGATCGTCCGGCTCCGTCCGGAGAACATCAAGGACAAGCGCGAGCTCGACTGGTCGGTCGACGGCATCGTCGCCTTCTCCAAGATCTGCACGCACGTCGGCTGCCCGATCAGTCTCTACGAGCAGCAGACCCACCACGTGCTGTGCCCGTGCCACCAGTCCACGTTCGACCTCTCGGACGGTGGGCGCGTGGTCTTCGGCCCGGCCGGTCACGCCCTTCCGCAGCTGCGGATCAAGGTCAATGACAAGGGCTACCTCGAGGCGATGGGCGACTTCCCCGAGCCTGTGGGTCCTGCCTACTGGGAGCGCGGATGAGTACTGCAGCAGACACCGGACGCAAGGCGCCCGCCGGTGAGCGGGTGGCCGACTGGGCCGACGGCCGGCTGGGGATCTACAGCCTGGCCAAGGCCAACATGCGGAAGATCTTCCCGGACCACTGGTCCTTCATGCTGGGCGAGGTCTGCCTCTACAGCTTCCTGATCATCATCCTCACGGGTGTGTATCTGACGCTGTTCTTCCACCCGAGCATGAACGAGGTCGTCTACCACGGCTCCTATGTCCCCATGCAGGGCATGCGGATGTCCGAGGCGTTCAAGTCGACGATGGACATCAGCTTCGATGTGCGGGGCGGTCTGCTCATCCGGCAGATCCACCACTGGGCGGCGCTGGTCTTCCTCGCGGCCATGATGGTGCACATGATGCGCGTCTTCTTCACGGGCGCGTTCCGCAAGCCGCGCGAGGTCAACTGGCTGTTCGGCTTCCTGCTGCTGGTGCTGGGCACCTTCACCGGCTTCACCGGCTACGGCCTGCCGGACGACCTGCTCTCGGGCACCGGTATCCGCATCGCCCAGGGCCTGATCATGTCCATCCCGCTGGTCGGGACGTACATCTCGATGTTCCTGTTCGGCGGGGAGTTCCCGGGCACGGACTTTGTGGCCCGGTTCTACTCGATCCACATCCTGCTGCTGCCGGGCATCATGCTCGGTCTGGTGGTCGCCCACCTGATCCTGGTCGTCTACCACAAGCACACCCAGTACCCCGGCCCCGGCCGGACCGAGAAGAACGTCGTCGGCATGCCGCTGATGCCGGTCTACATGGCCAAGGCGGGAGGCTTCTTCTTCCTGGTCTTCGGCGTGATCGCGGGCATCGCGGCGATCGCCACCATCAACCCGGTCTGGGAACTCGGCCCCTACCGGGCGGATCAGGTCTCCACCAACGCCCAGCCCGACTGGTATCTGGGCATGTCCGAGGGAATCTTCCGGGCCATGCCCGGCTGGGAGATCAATATCGCGGGCCATACGCTCGTCCTGGGCGTGTTCATCCCGCTGCTGGTCTTCGGCCTGGTGCTGACGGCCATGGCCGCCTACCCCTTCATCGAGTCGTGGGTGACCGGCGACAAGCGCGAACACCACCTCTTGGACCGGCCGCGGAACGCCCCGACCCGCACCGCCTTCGGCGTCGCCTGGCTGACCTTGTACGGGGTCGGGCTGATGAACGGCGGCAACGACCTGTGGGCGACGCACTTCCACCTGTCGGTCAACGGCGTCACCTGGTTCGTCCGGATCTCGTTCTTCGTGGCCCCGGTCCTCGCCTTCATCGCCACCCGCCGCATCTGCCTGGGGCTGCAGCGCCGGGACCGGGACAAGGTGCTGCACGGGCGGGAGTCCGGCGTCATCAAGCGCCTGCCGCACGGTGAGTTCGTCGAGGTCCACCAGCCGCTCACGCAGGAGCAGCTGCACACGCTCACCGCGCACGAGCAGCCCAGGCCGCTCGAGCTCGAGCCGGAGGTCGACGAGAACGGCGTCGCCCGCAAGGCCGGTGCCGCGCAGAAGCTGCGGGTGAAGCTCTCCAAGGGCTACTACGGCGAGGGCACCCACATCCCCAAGCCCACCGCGGAGGAATACCAGGAGATCACCAGCGGCCACGGCCACCACTGATCCCCGCACCGATCACTGACAGCTGATCGCCACGGCGAGAGCCCCGTCCATGCTCCGGACGGGGCTCTTTGCCGTCCCGGTCCGTGGATAGGCTGGACGCCATCAGCGGGATGCCCGAATCACAGGAGTGTGGACCATGAACGTTGCGACCCCGGCAGGCGGCGACGGCACGGTGGCCCTCTCCTGGCCGGGCGTGCTGGAGGCGCTGCTGAACCGGGTGGACCTGAGCGCGGACGTCACCGCCTGGGCCATGGACCGGATCATGCGCGGCGAGGCCACCGACGCGCAGATCGCCGGCTTCGCGGTGGGGCTGCGGGCCAAGGGCGAGACGGTCGCCGAGATCTCCGGCCTGGTCCGGACGATGTACCAGCACGCCCAGCTCATCGAGGTGCCGGGCCCCAGCGTGGACATCGTGGGCACCGGCGGCGACGGCGCGAGGACGGTCAACATCTCGACCATGTCCTCGATCGTGGTCGCCGGCACCGGGGCGAAGGTCGTCAAGCACGGCAACCGGGCGGCATCCTCCGCCAGCGGGGCCTCGGATGTGCTGGAGAAGCTGGGCGTCAACCTCGACCTGTCCCCGCGAAGGGTGGCCGAGGTGGCCCAGGAGGCGGGGATCACCTTCTGCTTCGCGGTGCGGTTCCATCCCGCGCTGCGCCATGTGGCGCCCGCCCGGCGCGAGTTGGGCATCCGCACCACCTTCAATGTGCTCGGCCCGCTGACCAACCCGGCGCGGGTGCGGGCCCAGGCCACCGGGGTCGCCGACGCCCGGATGGCGCCGATCCTGGCGGGGGTGCTGGCCGAACGCGGCTCCTCGGCGCTGGTCTTCCGCGGTGACGACGGGCTGGACGAGCTGACCACCACCGCGACTTCGCGGGTGTGGGTGGTCCGGGACGGCGCGGTGCGGGAGGAGGCCTTCGACCCGCGGGAGGTGGGCATCGACCTGGTGCCGGTGGAGGCCCTGCGCGGCGCCGACGCCTCGTACAACGCGGATGTCGCACGGCGGCTGCTGGCCGGGGAGACCGGGCCGGTGCGGGACGCGGTGCTGCTGAACTCGGCCGCGGCGCTGGTCGCCCTGGCGCCCACCGGGGCTTCGCTGCCGGAGCAGATCCGCGCCGGGATGGCGCGGGCGGCGGAGTCGGTCGACTCGGGGGCCGCGAAGCGGGTGTTGGAGCGCTGGGTCGCGGCCAGCAACGGGTGAGGGCTGCACCTCCACCGGGGCGCGGTCCAGGATCCGGACCGCGCCTTGCGCATCAAAGATCGTGTGGCATGATGCTGCACAGGTCACGAGTGACAGCGACACAGGCCCCGGCCCGCTGTCCGGCAACCCTCCTTCCGTGGCGGGGTGCCCCGGGTGATGACCGGGTCGCAGGCAGTGAGGTCTGCGGCAAGCGCGGATCCCTCGCCAGGGATCCTGGTCGTCGAGGGAGTTTCTTCCGTGGTTCAGCGAATGCGCTAGGGCTCTGCCGAGCCCCTTTTCCCGCACCCTTTTCCCTTCCCGCGTCGGCGTGTTGACCGCCGCGCGGTTGAATTCGCCTGCCTGTTACGGGAGTTCGTCATGTCTGTTGCCACCGTCGCCGCCGTTCCCTCGCTCTGCCCGCCGCTGCCCGTGCTCGGCCGGGATGTCCTGGTGCCGCTCGTCACCGGGGGTGAGGTCGGCTATGCGGCACTCGACTACGCGGCCAGCGCGCCGGCCCTCCAGCGGGTGTGGGACGACGTGGCCGCCTACGCCCCGTACTACGGCAGTGTGCACCGGGGCGCGGGATACCTCTCGCAGCTCTCCACCGACCTCTTCGAGAACAGCCGCCGGACCGTCGCGGAGTTCCTCGGCTGCCGTGCCGGGGACCAGGTGGTCTTCACCCGCTCCACCACCGATTCGCTCAATCTGCTGGCATCCGTACTCCCGGCCGGCACCCGGGTGTTCGTCTTCGAGACCGAGCACCATGCCGCGCTGCTGCCCTGGTCGCGGCGGGGTGACACCGAGGTCGGCTACCTCGACGCGCCCCGGACTCCGGGGCAGGCCGTCGAGTCGCTGGAGCGGGCCCTGGCGGTGCGTGACCCCCACCGCCCGGCCCTGGTCTGTGTGACCGGCGCGTCCAATGTGACGGGCGAGCTGTGGCCGGTAAGGGAGTTGGCGGCGGTCGCGCATGCGCATGGTGCCCGGATCGTGCTGGACGCCGCACAGCTGGCGCCGCATCATCCGGTGGACATCGCGGAGTTGGGCGTCGACTGGGTGGCCTTCTCCGGACACAAGCTCTATGCGCCGTTCGGCGCGGGCGTGCTGGCCGGGCGCGCCGACTGGCTGGGGGACGCCGAACCCTATCTGGCGGGCGGCGGCGCGAGCCGCAAGGTCTCCCGGGCCGCCGGGGACGAAGTGCGGGTGGAGTGGCACGACGGTGCCGCCCGGCACGAGGCGGGTTCGCCCAATGTCATCGGTGCCCATGCGGTGGCCTCGGCCTGCCGGGCGCTCACCGAGGCGGGCTTCGACGGCCTGGTCGCCCGCGAGCGGCAGTTGGTGGCGCGGGTGCGGGCCGGGCTGGCCGAGGTGCCGGAGGTCAGGGTGCTCTCGCTGTTCGGCGAGGACGCCCCGAGGGTGGGCGTGCTCTCGTTCGTGGTCGAGGGCTGGAACAGTGCGCACTTCGCGGCGGCGCTCTCCGCGGAGTATGGCATCGGGGTGCGCGACGGGCTGTTCTGCGCCCATCCACTGGTCCGCACGCTGCTGGGCGGCCGTGCCGATGAGCCGGGGGAGTGCGGGGTGCCGGGCGAGGGGCAGTCGCTGAACGCGATCCGGGTCAGCTTCGGCGCCGGGACGCCGGACGAGCACATCGAGCGGTTCCTGCGGGCGGTGCGGGAGCTGGTGCAGGACGGCGCACGCTGGAAGTACCGCACGGAGGGCGGGCGTTGCGTGCCGGTGGACACCCCCTAGTCCGGTCAGTTGTCCAGCCCGATGGCGAAGGCCGCCTCCAGGTCGTGCTGGGAGTAGGTGCGGAACGCGATGTGCGTCTCGGTCGAGACCACCCCGGGGATCTTGCTGATCCGCCCCGGGATGACATCCGCGAGGTCATCGTGCCGGGCCACCCGCACCAGAGCGATCAGATCGTAGGTGCCGGTGACGGAGTAGACCTCGCTGACGCCTTCCAGGGCGGCGATCCGCTCGGCGATCTCGGGGATCCGGTCCACATCCGTCTCGATGAGCACGATCGAAGTGATCACGTCGCTTTGTCTCCTTCGGTGGACCCGGTCGCTCTCCTCACTCTAACCGCACGGGCTCTGACCGCCCACGCGAAGCCGAAGCCCAGCGAGAAGCCGATGACATGGGCCAGATATGCGACGGTGGGCCGGTCGGCCGGGTTGCCGACGCCCGGCCACTGGAGCGCGAACCAGAAGAGCAGCACGGCCCAGGCGGGGAAGCGCAGCGGCAGGAAGAAGAGGAACGGAAAGAGGCTGGTGACCCTGGCCCCGGGGAAGAGATGAAGGAACGCGCCGAGCACCCCGGAGATCGCCCCGGACGCGCCGACCAGGGACTGGGCGGAGTGAGCGTGCGCGGCCGCGTAACCGAGCAGCGCCAGACAGCCGGTGGCGAGGTAGCACAGGGCGAAGGTGGTGTGGCCCAGGCGCTCCTCCGTCATCGCTCCGAAGACCTGGAGGAAGAGCATGTTGCCCAGCAGGTGCAGCCAGTTGCCGTGCACGAACAGTGCGGTGAGCGGGGTGAGGAGGGCGAGGAGCGGGCCGTGCCACAGTTCGTCGGGGACCACTCCCCAGCGTTCGAAGTAGGCGGTCTGCGCGGCGAGCAGCTCGGTCCTGGTGCCGTAGGCGGGGTTGAGGCCGGAGGCCGGGCCGAGGAGGAAGATCACACAGCAGGCGCCGATGAGGGCGTAGGTGACCCATGGGGTGCCACCGGACCGCCCGGCGCGCGCCGCTTTTACGATCATGACCAGATCATGGCGTACCGGGACAACCCGCGCGGAGCGCCTCGCCGGGTGGACCGGCCGGGGCCGGTGCCACCGCGCCGCCCGGCCGTCAGGCCGTAGGGTTACGGGGAGCACTTCGGCACCCCACGAACAGGACGGACGACACCATGGGCGTTCCTCAACCGACGGCCGGGACCCGGTGGCGGTGCGGCCAGTGCGGAAATCTCACGCGGTTCGATGTGACCCGTACGGTCAAGGCCGTGGAATACGTACACCTCGACCTGGCCGGAGAGCCCACGGTGGAGGAACGCGACGTGGTCAGTGAGACGATCGAGTCCGTGCGTTGCCGTTGGTGCAACGTGGTCGACCAGATCGAGCTGGTCGACCGGCCGGGCGCGAGCGCCTGAGGAACGGAGCGATACAGCGGTGGTGGAGCACACGGACGGTGTGGAGGCGGCCGGTGACGCCGGCGGGGCCGACAACGTCAGCGAGGTGCTCGACCGTCCCCTGCCGGAGGGCATCCGGCGCCGGGTGATCGGGCTGGTCGCCGAGGCCTTCGGCGGTCTTACGGTGGCCGAACTCCCGCCGCAGCTGCGGCAGTACGCCCGTTTCACGCCCAGCCGCCGGGCCAAGTTCGCGGGCAATGCGATGGCCGCGGCCGTGGAGGGCGACACCGCCTTCCGCCGGCGGATCTCCGCGCGGCTGCGCGAGACGGGCTCGGAGCTGGCCGAGGCGCTGGACGCCGGATCGCCGCCGGCTGCCGCGGATCCGGAGGACGTGGCGGCCATGGCCTTTGTGCTGCGGCCGGCCGGCTGGGTCAAGCTGGTCACCGCCGCCGGTGAGGAGGCGCAGCGGGCGAGCGCGGAGCGGGCCGGCGAGGAGGCGCAGCGCGAGCTGCGGCAGCTGCGTGCGGAGCTGGCCGGGGCGCGGGCCGAGGCCCGGGCGGATGCCGAGCGTTCCCGGGCCGAACTGGACGCGGCGCGCAAGGAGTCGGAGGCGCTGCAGCGCAAGCTGCGCAGCGCGCTCAGCGATGTGCGGCGGGGCGAGGCGGCGTTGCGCAAGTCCCAGGCCGAGCTGGAGACGCTGCGGTCGGGTGCGGCGGCGGAGCTGGCGGCCGCGCTGGGGGAGACGCGGCGGGTCAGGGCACGGCTGTCGGAGGCCGAGTCGGCGCTGGAGGCGAGCCGCCGGGCGGTGCGCGAGGGGCGCAGTGTGGAGGACATGCGGTTGCGGCTGTTGTTGGACACGGTGCTGGACGCGGCGCAAGGGCTGCGCCGTGAACTGGCCCTGCCGCCCGCGTCCGTGCATCCGGCGGATCTGGTGGACGCCGTGCAGCCGGACCGGATGACGCCCAGGGACATCGCGGCGCGGGCGCTGTCGGAGACCGATCCGGCGCTGCTGGACCAGCTGTTGGCGCTGCCTCAGGTGCATCTGCTGGTGGACGGCTACAACGTGACCAAGACCGGGTATCCGACGATGCCGCTGGACAAGCAGCGGCTGCGGCTGCTGGGCGGGCTGGCGATGCTGGCCGCGCAGACCGGCGCGGAGGTGACCTGTGTCTTCGACGGCGCCGAACTGGCCGCGCCGGTGCTGCTCGCACCGCCGCGCGGGGTGCGGGTGTTGTTCAGCAAGCCGGGGGTGACGGCGGATGAGCTGATCCGTCAGCTGGTGCGGGCCGAGCCGCCGGGGCGTCCGGTGGTGGTGGTCTCCACCGACCGGGAGGTGGCCGACGGGGTCGCCAAGGCGGGGGCACGGCCGGTGGCATCGGCCTTGCTGCTCAAGCGACTTGCTCGTACCTAAGCGTCAATTGGCCATTACTGACTGTGTCATATTGGTAAAGGATGTACCCATGAGCGAGATTTTTCGCAAGGGGATTTGAACGGATCACTTTCCGGTCACTAAGGTCGGGCCTCGAACCTTCGCGCGGTGATCATCCATTCGGGATGGCGGTGAAGGTCCCGCCGGCCGGCGCGGTCAGCGCGACGGCGGCCGAGAAGAAGGAGCTCGACTCCGTGGCGTCCCACCGTCGTCCCAAGCAGCCGAGCCGCACTCGGGTGACCGTGCTCACCGCGACCGCCGCCGCGGCCGTCGCCATCTCCGCGCAGGCCGCGCACGCCGACCCCAAGCCCTCCAAGGGCGAAGTCAAGGAGAAGGTCGACAAGCTCTACGAAGAGGCCGAGCAGGCGACCGAGAAGTACAACGGCGCCAAGGAACAGCAGGCCAAGCTGGAGAAGCAGGTCGGCGAGATCCAGGACAAGGTCGCGCGCGGCCAGGAGGACCTCAACAAGCTGCGCGACAGCCTCGGTTCGATGGCCACCGCCCAGTACCGCTCCGGTTCCATCGATCCCTCCCTGCAACTGCTGCTCTCCTCCGACCCGGACACCTATCTGGAGAAGGCCTCCACGCTCAGCCAGGTCAGCGGACACCAGGCCCAGACCCTCCGGCTGATAGCCGACAAGCAGCGCACGCTCAAGCAGGAGCGCCAGGAGGCCACCGGCAAGCTCGCCGACCTCGAGTCGACCCGCAAGTCACTGGCGGGCAAGAAGACGGAGGTGCAGGGCAAGCTCTCCGACGCCCGCGACCTCCTCAACTCCCTCACCGAGCAGGAGCGCGCCCAGCTCGCGGCCGAGGAGGCCAAGAGCAGCGGCAAGAACGACGGGCGGGCCGGCGGCGACCGGGCCGACCGCTCCGGCGGGCAGGGCCGTCAGGACCCGGGCAAGCAGGTCCCCGAATCGGGCCGGGCCGGCGCGGCGCTCGCCGCCGCCCAGTCCAAGATCGGCTCCCCCTATGTCTGGGGCGCGACCGGGCCGGACTCCTTCGACTGCTCGGGGCTCACCTCCTGGGCCTACTCCCAGGCGGGCGTCACCCTGGACCGCACCTCGCAGGACCAGGCCAACAACGGCACCCGCATCTACGACCAGAGCCAGCTGCGCCCCGGCGACCTGGTGCTCTTCTACGGCGACCTGCACCACATAGGCCTCTACGCGGGCGACGGCCAGGTGCTGCACGCCCCGCGCACCGGCACCGTGGTCCGCTATGAGGCCATGAGCAACATGCCCTTCCAGTTCGGGGTGCGCATCGGCTGATCCGCCCCCCCGCGACGTCCGGCGCCGCACCCCTCGTTCGAGGGCGCCACTCGATCGAGGGAATTGCCGGGACCGAGGCTGACTCCACGCCCCGCTGATGACCTGGGTCTGAGGCGGGGCGTCGGGTTTTCCGCCGCTCCTTCCCCGCCGATGAGGTCTTTGAACCCGAGGTGACCGCCCCGCTACTGTCTGCCGCGCGGTGCCCTCCCCGATGGCCTCAAGGACATGGAGGTGCCCCCCTGTCGTCCGCCCGTTGCGGGCGGCAGCGGCGCCGCACCTGGAGTGGAAGGGAGTGCGGCCGCCCGTGGCGTCCCATCGTCGGCCCGACCGGCCCGGTCTCCACCGGACCGTCCGGGTCACCGTTCTGTCCGCCGCCATGGCCACCGCGGCGGCCGCCCTGACGGCGGTTCCGGCGAGCGCCGACCCCGGGGACACCGCCGCCGGCGACGCCAGGTCGGCCGGGACGGTGAAGGCCCGGATCGACCGGCTCTACGAAGCGGCCGAGCGGGCCACCGAGAAGTACAACGCGGCCGGTGAACGCGTCGGCGCGCTGCGGCAGAAGGTGGAACAGGCCGCCGACCGGGTCGCCCGCGGCCAGGAGAGGGTCAACCGGATGCGTACCGCCCTCGGCATGATCGCCGCCGCCCAGTACCGGTCCGGGGCCATCGACCCGGCCATCGAGCTGCTGCTCTCCTCCAATCCCGATGGCTTCCTCGACCGGGCCGCCACCCTGGACCGGATCAGCGGCCACCAGGCCGGGCAGCTGCGGGCACTCCAGGACGCCCAGCGCACGCTGCGCCAGGAGCGCGCGGAGGCCGCCCGCACCCTGGGCGAGCTGGAGGAGAACCGCCGGGCCGTCGAGCGGCACAAGCGGGAGGTCGAGCGCAAGCTGTCCGCCGCACGCCGGCTGCTCAACTCGCTGCCGCAGCAGGAGCGCGAGGCATACGGGCGGGCTTCGCGCTCCGGCAGCGCCTCCCGGCAGGACCTGTCGCTGCCCGGGCTGAGCGGGCTGCCCGCACCCTCCGCCACCTCCTCGCGCGGTGCCGCCGCCGCGATGGCCGTCCGCTCGGCCGTCGGTTCGCCCTATGCCTGGGGGGCCACCGGCCCCGGCTCCTTCGACTGCTCGGGGCTGATGCAGTGGGCCTACGGGCGGGCGGGGGTCGGCCTGCCGCGCACCTCACAGGCGCAGCGCCACGCGGGCCGGCGGGTCTCGCTGTCCGAGGCCCGGCCCGGCGACCTGGTCATCTACCGGGACGACGCCAGCCATGTGGGCATGTATGTGGGCAACGGGCAGGTGGTGCACGCTCCTTACCCGGGAGCCAGGGTGCGCTACGACCCGGCCAATATGATGCCGATCTCCTCGGTCACCCGCCCCTGACCGCCGGGCTCCCGCGCCCCGCCTCGTACCATGCGGGGCGTGAGCGGCCGGAGAGCGTGGAGTGCGTGCGGGTGCCTGGTGGCGGCGCTGCTGGCGCTGCAGGCCCTGGTCGGCTGCGGCTCCTCCGGGGCCGGCCCGGTGGCGCCCGGTGGCGACCGGGCGTCCGTGCAACGGCTGCTGGACGGCTGGGCCGCGGCGGTCCGGGGCCGGGACGAGGCGGCGTATCTGGCGGCCGTGGACCCGGCGGCCGGGAGCTACCGGGACGGGCAGCGGCGGGTTTTCGCCAATCTCGCGACCGTCCCGCTGTCCTCCTGGGAGTACCGGCTCCAGCGCACCGGCGGTTTCCGGCCCGCGCCGGGCGATGGCCACCGGGTCGCGGTCGAGGCCGAACTCCGCTACCGGCTGGCCGGATATGACACCGCGCCGGTCACCGCCCCGGTGCGGCTGACGGCCGTCCGACGGGACGGCCGGTGGTACCTGGCCGGGGAGGACACCGCGCAGGGTGCGCGGCAGCTGTGGGAACAGGGCGCGGTCACGGTGGTACGCGGCAGGCGCGGCCTGGTCCTCGGCGTGGGCCAGGACGAGGCACGGCTGCGGGCCGTCGCCGGCCTCGCCGACCGGGCGGTGCCGGCGGTGGCCGGGGTCTGGAAGAGCGGCGACTGGCCGGGGAAGGTGGTGATCGAGATGCCCGCGTCACTGGAGCGGATGGGCGCGCTGCTGGGGGCTCCCGCCGGGAACTACCGCGGCATCGCGGCCGTGACCACGGGCGAGGTGGGGGTGGGGAGCGGGGCCCCGGCCGACCGGATCATCGTCAACCCCGAGGCGTACGGCGGGCTCAGCGACTTCGGGCGGCAGATCGTGCTCACCCATGAGACCACCCATGTGGCCACCCGGGCGCGGACGTCCGCGGCCACTCCGCTGTGGCTCTCCGAGGGTTTCGCCGACTGGGTCGCCTACCGCGCGAGCGGCCGTACGGCCCGGGAGGCGGCCCCCGAACTGGCGCGTGCGGTCGCGGCCGGGGCCGCGCCGCAGCGGCTGCCGGACGATGCGGACTTCGGCTTCACCGGGGAGGCGGGGCGCTTGGCGAGAGCCTATGAGGGGGGCTGGCTGGCGTGCCGGATGATCGCGGACGAGTGGGGCGAGGGGAAGCTGGTCGCCTTCTACCGGGCGGTGGGCGGGCACGGCAAGCGCGCGGGGGCGGTGGAGGCGGCGCTGCATGAGGTGCTGGAGGTGGGGATGGCCGACTTCACGGGGCGGTGGCGGGACTACGTGGCGGGGCAGTTCGGCCGGTGACGGCCGGGGAGGAGACTCCGCTGCCGCCCCCGGCCGACGCCGCTCAGCCCGCGGCCAGCGCGGTGGCGCGTTCCGTGGGTGGGTCCGGCTCGTCCGTCCGCCGGGCCTCGGTCACCGTTTCGCGCCACAGCCGGGCGCAGGACACGACCGTCGCCACCACCAGCAGCGTATTGCGCAGCACCAGGGTCGCGATGCCCAGCTTGTCGCTGGCCACCACGTGCGAGAACCAGATGGGGAATTCGAGCTGGGTGAGCGGCGCGGCCACCAGCATCAGCAGCACGGGCAGTCCCTGCCGGGTGGTCCGCCGCGTCGCGCACACCGCGCCCAGGCCGATCAGCCAGATCACATACTGCGGGCTGATCACCCGGCTGGTCGTGGTGAACAGCAGCACCGCGGTGAAGGCCGCGTCCGAGGGGGTGCATACGGTGAATCTCCGGGCCCGCACCCGCCACAACACCAGCCAGGCGAAGGCCAGCAGGCTCAGTCCGAGCGCAAAGGCGCTCACCGCATGGACATGTCGGCCCAGGAACTCGACCGAGCCGTAGTGCAGTCGGGCCCGGCCGTGCCAGCCGAAGTGCCGGCCGAGGTGGAAGACCAGCGATCCCAGTGACTCGACCTCCGTACCCCGGTCGCGCTGGAAGGTCAGGAAGGCGAGCGCACCCGGCATCGCCGCCGCGAGCAGCATCGCCAGCACCACCGCGGTGACCAGCGCCGAACTCCAGGCGGACCGGGTGCGGGGACCCCGGGGCACACCGACCAGCAACAGCACCGGCCAGACCTTCAGCAGCGCGCCGAACCCGGCGAGCGCCCCCGCCATCCGGGTGCGCCGACCGAGCGCCAGCAGACCCGCGACGGCCACGGCCGTCACCATCACGTCATAGCGGGCATAGACGATCGGACCCAGCAGCGGCACCCCGACCACCCAGACCCACGCCCCGTAGGCGCTGCGTCTGCCGCCCCGCACCGTGTACAGCAGCATGGCGAAGACCGCCGCGTCCGCCAGGAAGCACACCACGAAGAACGCCTTGGCGTAGTCGAGGAACGGCAACAGCCCGGGGGCGAGCACGGCGAACGCGGCGGCCGGCGGATACTGCCAGGTCACATCGTCGAACGGAAAGATGCCGGTGCGCAGTACGCCGTACCAGCCCCGGTAGATCACCTCGATGTCGACCGCGACATCGGACCCCGGCATGACCCACACACGGAACACGCACATCAGCAGAACGGCCCGGGTGACGGCCCACACCACGATCGAGAGCCGCGGTCGAGAGCCCGTCCTGGAGCTCGCCATCATTCACCTCGTCCCTTCCGGGCGGCACACGGCGGGACGCTCCACGCACCGTACACACACCGTCACTGGAAGGCATGATGCCTGCCGGGGCGGCCCGCGCGCGTGACGTCGCGGGACGTGGCGCCGCCCGGTCGCCGCCCGGAGGGTGCCGGCGGAGAAGCCGGCGGCGGGGGGCGCCGGGGCAGCGGGTACTGTCGGCGGCGATGCACAAGACCCCGCACGAGACCCCGCGCAAGACCCTGATCGTCACCAATGACTTTCCGCCCCGGCCCGGCGGCATCCAGGCGTTTCTGCACAACATGGCGCTGCGCCTGGACCCGGAGCGCATCGTCGTCTACGCCTCCACCTGGAAGCGGAGCCGGGAGGGCATCGAGGCCACCGCGCGCTTCGACGCCGAGCAGCCCTTCCCGGTCGTACGCGACCGTACGACCATGCTGCTGCCCACTCCCCGGGTGACCCGCCGGGCGGCCGGGCTGCTGCGTGAACACGGCTGCTCCTCCGTCTGGTTCGGGGCCGCCGCGCCGCTGGGGCTGATGGCCCCGGCGCTGCGCCGGGCGGGGGCGGCCCGGCTGGTGGCGACGACCCATGGGCATGAGGCGGGCTGGGCGCAGCTGCCCGGCTCCCGGCGGCTGTTGCGGCGCATCGGCGAAGGCGTGGACACGATCACCTATCTGGGTGAGTACACCCGGTCCCGCATCGCGACCGCCCTCACGGATGAGGCGGCGGCGCGGATGGTCCAACTGCCGCCCGGGGTGGACGAGAAGACCTTCCACCCCGGTTCGGGCGGTGATGCGGTCCGGGCCCGGCTCGGCCTGGCGGACCGCCCGGTCGTCGTCTGTGTCTCGCGGCTGGTGCCGCGCAAGGGCCAGGACACCCTGATCCGGGCCATGCCCGCCGTGCTGGCCCGGGTGCCGGACGCGGTGCTGCTGATCGTCGGCGGCGGGCCGTATGCGCCGGACCTGCGGAAGCTGGCCGGGGAAACCGGGGTGGCCGGCGCGGTCCGCTTCACCGGGCCGGTGCCCTGGGAGGAACTGCCCGCGCACTATGGCGCGGGGGACGTCTTCGCGATGCCATGCCGTACCCGCCGGGGCGGGCTGGATGTCGAGGGGCTGGGGATCGTCTATCTGGAGGCCTCGGCGACCGGGCTGCCGGTGGTGGCCGGAGACTCGGGGGGTGCGCCGGACGCGGTCCTGGACGGCGAGACGGGGTATGTGGTGCGGGGCGGCTCGGCGGAGGAGTCCGCGGACCGGATCGTCGCTCTGCTCGAGGACGCGGAGTTGCGTCGTCGGATGGGGGAGCGGGGGCGGCAGTGGGTGGAGGAGCGGTGGCGCTGGGATCTGCTGGCGGGGCGGCTGCGGGAGCTGTTGTGAGGGGGGTTGGCCCCGGCCCCGGGGCACCCCCCCCCCCCCCGGGGGGTGGCCGCGAAAAACGGCGGCGAGGACGTGGCCCCCACCAAACGCGTAAGCGTGAGCGCCCGCGGGCACAGCCCCCACCCCCCCCGGGAC
>NZ_JBDJPF010000043.1:0-59957 GCF_054957865.1 Streptomyces xingningensis | reverse complement strand
CCTCGAAGACCCCACCGACACACTGGAGGAGAGCCGCCTTGACTTGTCCACATAAACTCGGACATGGTGTTCAGCCTGTTCAAGATCCTGGGCTACAACTTCTCCCCGCGGTTCAAGGACCTGGACGACCAGCGGTTCTGGCGGGCGGAGATGGACGGGATCGCCACTGGCGGCTACGGACCGCTGGAGGCCCTCGCGCGCAACAACAAGGTGAACCTGAAGAAGGTGACCACCCACTGGGAGGACATGCTGCGCGTCGCGGGCTCCCTGGTCACCAACCAGGTGCGCGCCTATGACCTGCTGCGGATGTTCGGCCGCGAGGGCCGGCCCACTCCGCTGGGGCAGGCGTTCGCCGAGTACGGGCGCATCGCCAAGACCCTGCACCTGCTCCAGGTCGTCGACCCGGTCGATGACACCTACCGGCGGCAGATGGGCAAGCAGCTGTCCGTCCAGGAATCCCGCCACACCCTCGCCCGGGACATCTGCCACGGCAAACGCGGCACCATCCACCAGGCATACCGGGACGGTATGGAAGACCAGCTGGGCTCGCTGGGCCTGGTACTGAACGCCGTGGTGCTGTGGACGACGAAATACATCGACGCCGCGGTCGCCCAGCTGCGCGCCGAGGGCCACGAGATCAGCGATGAGGACGTCGCCCGCCTGTCCCCGCTGAAGTTCAAGAACCTCAACGTCCTGGGCCGCTACAGCTTCACCCCCTCCACCCCGCGCCAGGGCCTGCGCCCCCTGCGCGACCCGGACGCCGCCGAGCTCGACGATGACGACGACGGCGCCGAGGAGTGAGGCGGGCAGAGGTCGGATCGGGGGATGCGGGCGGCCGTTCGCGGGCCCGGCTCGTTGGGCAGGGGGACGAAGGGCGCCCGCTGGGGGTGTCCGTGTGAGCGAGGGGCACCGACCTGGGGAAACACTGCCTTCCCGGACCACCCAACCGACCTCGTCACCCTGTGCGGGTGCCCCGACATCGGACTTGATCATCTAGCCCCAACGAACACTCGCGCCGATGACGGAGGCGACGTCCGGGGGCGACAAGCGGGTGGTGTCGACGGTGAGGTCTGCGATGTCGGCCCGGTCGAGGATCTCGTGGAGCCGGCCGGCGCGTTCCAGGTGCCAGGGCAGGGACTCGGGGTCGCTGTCGGTCTCATGGCGGCGCTTGAGCCGATCGTGCACGACAGGAAGGTCCGCCGTCAGGCGGCACACTGTCAGCGGCATGCCGAGGGCGGCCCGGTAGCGGTCGCGCTCGACCGCGGTCTCCGCCACCCCGGCCAGGACGAACCGCTCAATTCCGGCGTCGAGGTAGTTGGCGGTCAGAGCGCGCAGGTTGCGCAGCAGGAGGGCGAAGTTGAACGGATCGCCCTCGGGGGCGGGCCATGACTGGCACAAGCGGTCCAGATCCATCACCGCGTGCGGCACACCGGCATCGGAGAGAAAGTCGCCGAACAGGTCGGCGGCCAATGTCTTGCCGACGCCGACGGTGCCGGTAATCAGCAGCGCCTGTGGCCCCGCCCCGTCCGGATGGCCGTACTGGTTCATTCCCGCTCTCTCTACTTTCTTCCGTCGAGGACGTCGCCCGCCTGTCCCCGCTGAAGTTCAAGAACCTCAACGTCCTGGGCCGCTACAGCTTCACCCCCTCCACCCCGACCCAGGGCCTGCGCCCGCTGCGCAACCCCGACGCTCCCGAGCTCGACGACGAAGACGGCGCCGGGGACTGAACCGCCGGGCAGCTCAGCCTGCGTGAACCGCCTCCGTTCCGGTCAGGAGGAACGAAGTTGCGAGCCACTGCACGTCGGTCGTGCTCTGGTGGAGGTGGTGCCCGCTGCCAGGTCAGCGGCCGTGATCGATGACGTCGTGGAGGTACTGCACGGCGAGCTTCTCGGCATTGCGGTGCCGTTCAACGACCGCTGCGTCAGCATCGGACCATCGGCGGTAGAGATCTACAGTGGCGAGGAGCGCCTGTCCGGCCTCGTGGCGGTCGTAGCCGCACAGCGTCGCCTGAAGGTCGCGTGCCTCGTCGGGCGCGATGGACTCCAAGTGGCGCACACCGCGGGAAGGCGCACCCACCCGTCGGGCGGCCAGTGGGCCGAGCACGCTGTCACGCAGGTAGGCGAGGAAGCCGATGGTCTCGAACAGCTCCCCGCGGCCGAGCTTCGTCGCGCCGTAGTGCACCCAGACCCAGAACCGGTCCTCGATCCATTGGAGGTCGAACGCCGGATTGGCCGGCGGCTGCTGGGCGAGGGCACCCGTCAGCTGGCCGTCGCGGTCCCACAGGATCTCCGGGTCCTCGATCCGCTCGGCAAAATCGGAAGCCCGCACGAACTTGAAGTCCACGTGCAGGAGAGGCGGCCCGACGAGCGTGATGATCACACGCGGCTCGCCGACATGCTCCCCGGTGAACCCGGCTACCAGGGAAGCCCAGGAACCGATCAGTGCGAGCCGCTCCCGCATGACCGCCTCGTACGCCTCGTCATCGATGGCCAGGATCAGGTCCACATCCGAGTAGACATCGGGGCGGCCACCCACGAACGACCCGGTGATCGCCACACCGGCCACACGCGCATCCTTTTGGATCCGGGGCAGTACGTCGCTGAGGAACTGGCTGTGCAGGGAGGGGACGTCCATCTGCTTTCCTTCCAGTCGGAGCAAAGCAGATCAAAGTAACACTTAGGCGGGCGAGAATCGCAACCCAAATTTCTCACAAACGGTCCTTTGTCCGAGCAAGATCAAAGACGGCGCTCCGGCGATCGCGAACCGGCGGTTCGGTTCGCAAAACTCGTTCTCACTCAAAGATGAGTTCGGGGTACTTCTGAGAATCGTTTGTGACAGCATTCGGTGCCATGACGGTCCCCCAAGAGGCTTCCCCGAGCGACGCGGACGACGTCGAGTGCCACCCCTGCCCGCGCTGCCGGGCCGAGCCCGGCTCGCCGTGCCGCTCGCGCTCCGGCGCGGTCGCCGGCACCTACCACACCGGCCGGTTCACCAAGGTGCCCCGGCTCGCCAAGCTCCTGCGGGTGCCGACCCCCGCCGACCGCGGGCCCGGCCAGCCGTGGCGCCCCGGCACCCCGGTCCCGCTCGCTCTCGCGCCGGACACCCCGACCGCTGACATCCGCATCGGGTACGCACGGTGCTCGACGGTCACCCAGGAACTCCAGTCGCAGCTCGACGCGCTGGCCAAGCACGGCATCGAGCGCGACAAGGTGTTCTCCGAGAAGATCAGCACCCGCGTACGCGTACGCCCGCAGTTCGAGGCCGCGCTCGCGCTGGCCCGCCAGATCAAGGCCCACGCCCCGCACTGCCGCGTCATCTTCACCGTCTACGAGATGAAGCGCCTCGGCCGCGACGCCGCCGAACTCACCGCGCTTGCCGACCACCTCACCGCCCACGGCCTGGTCCTGGAGATGCTCGCCGGGCCGCTGCCCGGGATGTACGACCCGAGCGGGCCGGGCCGCCTCCTGTTCGCGTTCTTCGCCGCGATGGCGGAGACCGAGCGGGAGAACATCCGGGAGTCGACCCTCGAAGGACTCGACGCTGCGGCCCGCAAGGGCAAGCACGGCGGACGACCGCCCGTCATCACCGACGACATGCTGCACACCGTGCTCCGGCGCCGGGCGAACGGCGAATCGGTCGAGCAGATCCAACCCGACCTGATCATCCCCACCGGCAAGCGCAAGGGCCAGGCCCCCAGCGTCGCGAGCATCTACCGCGCGCTCGCCGAGCACGAGAAGACCGAGGCGTACCCCGAGGCCGTCGCTCAGGCGCACGCCGACTTCGCCGACCTCCAGGACGTCGACGACATCCCTCGCCCCCGCCGGGTCCGTATCCGACGCCCTGACGACCCGCTGGCAGCCGACGAAGCCGACCTCCGCCAGCGACTCCAGACCCAGCCTCACCCGCACGCGGAGACCGCCACCCAGGGGCCATGATCGTTCTCGGCGCCAACCGCTGTACCGATGTCCCAAGCTCGGTTGACAGTGGGGCAGAGGGCCCGATCTAGATGCAACCCTCAGGTTGCACCCGCCGACATTAGGTGCAACTCTGGAGTTGCACCTAATGTCGGCGGTGAAAGGAGTCCCCTCATGAGCGAGGACCGGATCGAACGCGAAACCCTGATCGAGGCGTCCCTGGAGCGGGTCTGGTCGCTGGTGGCCGAGCCCGGGTTCTGGGTGGCCGACAAGGCGAGCCTGCCCGGCACCGTGGCCAGGGAAGGCGAGACGATGGTGGCGAAACACCCGGAGTACGGCGACTACCCGGTGCGCGTGGAGAAGGTCGAACCGCCGACCTACCTGGCCTACCGCTGGGCCAGTGCATTCCCGGGAGAAGAACTGCGCGAGGACAACAGCACCCTCGTGGAGTTCATGCTGACACCGGAAGACGGCAGGACACGGCTGCGCGTGGTCGAGAGCGGCTTCGCGGCACTGGCCGGGTCCGAGGAGCTGCGCGGCAGGGCGGTCAAGGACAACACCGGCGGCTGGCGCCAGGAACTCGACGCGCTCAAGACGCGCGCCGAGCAGCCCTCCGCGTGAGCGACGAACCCCGCGGCGCCGCCGAGGCGGTCGACACTGTGCTCGTCGCGCTGGCCGACCCGACCCGACGCCGGCTGCTCGAACTGCTCGCCGCCCAGGGCGAGGCCACCGCGACGACGCTCGCCGAACACCTTCCCGTCTCGCGTCAGGCCGTGGTCAAACACCTCGCCGTCCTGGACACGGCCGGGCTGGTGACCGGCGGCCGCATCGGGCGCGAGGTGCGCTACGCGGTGCGGCCGGCGGCGCTCGATGCGACGGCGCGATGGATGGCCTCGCTCGCCGCCGACTGGGACCGGCGCCTGGCACACATCAAGCACATCGCCGAGGCAGCTGAGCGGGACGCGCAAGCCGACCAGACGAGCCGTAACGGATCACGCCGACCGGCGTGACCCCGCAGAGAGGAGCATGATCATGCCTATGGAGAAGCGACACCTCACACACGCCCCTGCCGCATACGCCTGCATGCTGGTACGCAGGCCCGCAGCAGAGGCGTTCCAGGCCTTCGCCGATCCGGCCGTCACATCCCGGTTCTGGTACAGCAAGAGCAGCGGGCCCATGGTCACGGGGGCCGAGGTGCGCTGGGAGTGGGAGACCTACGGGGCATCGGCCGACGTCCGCGTCCAGGAGGTGCGGGAGGGACGTCTGATCCGGTTCGAGTGGGGCAACTACGAGCAGCCGACCACGGTCGAGCTGAAGTTCACCCCGCACACGGAACAGGTCACCTTCGTCGAGGCCACCGAGACCGGCTTCCAGGGCTCGGGAGACGACACCGTCCGCTGGGTGAACGACACCGTCGGCGGCTTCACCACCGCGCTCTGCGCGATGAAGGCCCTACTCGAACACGACATCGAACTCAACGCTGTCCCAGATCACCACCCAGTCTGACCACCCTCCCGATGGTCGCTTCCGATGAGGCCGCGGCGCCGCCGAACTCACGGTGCTCGCCGACCATCTCACCGCCCACGGCCTGATCCTGGAGATGCTCGCCGGGCCCCGCTACGACCGCCATCGGCGCGGCGCCGCTGCTGTTCGCGTTCTTCGCCGCGATGGCGTAGACCGAGCGGGAGAACATCCGCGAATCGACGCTGGAGAGCCTCCACATCGCGGCCCGCAAGGGCAAGCACGGCGACCGGCCGCCGGTCATCACCGACAACATGCTGCACACCGTGCTGCGGCGCCGCGCGGGCGGCGAGTCCGTCGAGCAGATCCCGACCTGATGATCCCCACCGGAAAACGCAAAGGTCTCAGCCCGAGCGTCGCCAGCATCTACCGGGCCCTCGCCGAACGCGAGAAGACCCAGGCGTACCCCGAAGCCACCGAGGCGGCCCGCACCGACTTCGCCGCACTCCAGAACGCCGACGCCCCCCGACCCCGCCCGGACGCCACAACGCTCAGCTCACGACCATGATCAAGTGCTTAGCGTTAATGGCTGTACCGATGTTCCCCAAGCCCGGCCCTCGCCAGGCGCAAGCTCCGCAACAAGATCCACGACCAGCTCACCATCGCGATCAGCCAGCTCAACCAGCTCGGCTACACCGTTGCCCTCAACCCGATCGAGAACGCGGCCTGAACCACCAGGGCCGGACACCCGGCGACCACTACGGCCACCGGGCACCCAACCCTGCCCACCCCCACCCTGAACTGCTGCTATTTACGCGTCAGATGGGCAGAGTGATCCAGATGTTCTTGCCGCCGCCGTCGGCGTCCGGTACGAGGGCGCACGCGGGCAGGTCAGCACGTGCCGGTGCGGCAGACTGGCGAGCTGCTTCACCGGGCCCGCGGCTTCCGCGCACCACCGGTGTTCTGGCCGGTGTCGGTGGGGTGGCCGAAGCGGTAGCCGTGCACGGTGCGGGGGTGGATGCGCAGCAGTGCGTCGTGGGGGCCGTGGGCCCAGCCGGGCAGGGTGCGCCGGTAGTGGGCGGCCTCGTCGGGGGCTGTGATGAGTTCGGCCGGGCCGGTTGCGGTCACGGCCCAGCCGGTACCGGTGTTGGGGTGGAGGTAGTCGCAGTGGTAGGTGACCCTGGCCGAGAATGCGGCGCTCGGGGCGGGAGCACGGACGATCAGGCGCCCGTACTCCAGGACGTGACTGGCGGGCCGTACGGCAATCGCGTCGCGCTGCTCGTAGAGCATCCGGCCCTGGGAGGCGCCGCCGAGCAGGTACAGGGCTTCCTCGCCGGAAACATCGACCATGCGTCGGGGTGCGGGAGAGGCGGTCATCGGGCGGACTCCTCGGCGGGAACGGCGCTCTTCTGCGCGGGGACGGGCAGCACTCCGGCGCACTGCAAGTGGGCTCGGGCGGCGGCGATGGCTTCGGGCGTGGTGGCGTACTCGCGGCCTTCGGCCCGCAACAGGTCCAGTGCACCGGTGGAGTCGAGGACTTGGCGCTGGCACGGGCGTATGCCGGAGATCATCACGATGATGCCGCGGCGGTGCAGCCTGGTCACCGCGTCCTTCAGGACGAGGGCTCCGGTGGCGTCCATGGTGGTCACGCGGGACATGCGCAGGATGACCACCCGCGCGTCGGCGACCTCGGAGAGCTCCAGCAGGAAGCGGTGAGCGGCGGCGAAGAACAGCGGCCCGTCGATCCGGTACGCCACGATGTGCTCGGCCAGCAGTGCATGCTCTTCAGCACTGTGGTCGCCGGGCAGGTCCGCGTTGATGGGGACTTGATTCAGGCGGGCCTGCTTGGCCACGGCCCGAAGCGCGAGCGCGCCCGCGACAGCCAGGCCGATGAGGACCGCGTAGACCAGGTCCAGGGCCAAGGTAGCGGCGGCGGTCAGAACCAGGACGAGCGCGTCGGAGCGGGTAGCGCGAGCCATCGCACGCAGACTGCCGACCTCGACCATCCGGATCGCGGTCGCGATCAACACGCCGGCAAGCGCGGCCAACGGGATGTGCGAGACGAGCGGGGCTGCCGCGAAGACGATGACCGCGAGCACCGCGGCATGGGTCAGGGAGGCCAGCCGGGAACCTGCTCCGGTACGGACGTTGACGGCCGTGCGGGCTATCGCACCGGTCGCGGGGACGCCGCCGAAGAGCGGAGCGGCGATATTGGCCAGGCCCTGGCCGAACAGCTCCCGGTCCGGGTCGTGCTTCTGCCCCACTGTCATCCCATCCGCCACCGACGCGGACAGCAGCGACTCCAGCGCAGCCAGGGCCGCCACCGCGACCGCCGGAGCGAGCAGCGAGCCGAGTGCGCCCGGGTCGAGGAAGGCCAGGGAGGGCGCGGGCAGTCCGGCGGGCAGGTCGCCGATCGGTCGGGCCGCGTCCAGGTGGCAGACCTGGGCCACGACCGTCGCGGCGATCACGGCGAGGATCGAGAACGGAATCGTCGGCCGCCAGCGGGCACCGACGAGCATGATCGCGGCTACTCCTGCCGCAAGTGCGACGGCCGTCCAGTTCGGCGCCTTGGCGAACGCCTCAATGGCCCGCCAGGTCACCACCAGGACCTTGTCGCCCTCCGGCTTGGGCACCCCCAGGGCGCCCGGCACCTGCTGGAGACCGATCACGCCGGCGATGCCGAGCGTGAAGCCCTCCACCACGGGGGCCGGAACGTACTGCATGTACCGCCCGGCACGGGCGAGCGCGAGTGCGATGAGCATCAGACCGGCGATCAGCCCGACGGTCAGGACTCCGCCGGGACCGTACTGGGCGACGATCGGCACGAGCACCACGGTCATCGCACCGGTCGGCCCGGAGACCTGGAGGTTCGAGCCGCCGAATATCGCGGCCAGCGCACCGGCGACGACAGCGGTGGCCAGCCCGGCCTCGGCGCCAAGGCCGGAGGAGACGCCGAAACCCAGCGCGAGCGGCAGGGCCACGATCGCCACGGTCAGGCCCGCCAGCAGATCACGCTTCGGATCACGGCGCGCCGCCGTGAGGTCCTCGCGACCGGGCAGCAGGGAACGCACCCGGGACCACGCCCGGAGAGCCATGGTGCTCACTTGGCGCCGACCTCGGCTTCCCGCAGCTCCTCCAGGAGCGCGTTCTGCCCGTTGAGCATGTGCGTGAGGATCCGCCGGGCGGCGCGCATCAGCTCGGCCACGTCACCGCCGGCGAGTTCGTAGACGACCGTGGAGCCGGTGCGAGTGGACGTGACGATCCCCGAACGGCGCAGCACCGCCAGCTGCTGGGAGAGCGCGGACGGCTCGATCTGCATTGCGGCCAGCAGGTCGCGCACCGGAGTGGGCTCGTCCTGGAGCAGCTCCAGCACCCGGATGCGGACCGGATGCCCGAGCATCCGGAAGAACTCGGCCTTCGCCTGATACAGCGGAACCGGCACGAAACCCTCAGCCTCTCGCCTCATTGGGCCTCCTCTTGGAGGCCACGTCTGGTGCTGTGCCTGTGGCTACCTGCAGGCACGGCCAAACCATCATGTAGGGAATTGCAAACTTTCGCAATTTGCCATCCCTGCAGCACTCGGGTCACACTGCCCCGGTGACCGAGAACCTGCCGCCGTGCCCCGAATGCTCCAGCACGTACACCTACGAGACGGGTGCGCTCCTGGCCTGCCCCGAATGTGCCCACGAGTGGACGCCCGCGTCCGCCGAGGCCACGGGCGGCACCGAGGACGGGACCATCAGGGATGCGGTCGGCAACGTGCTCGCCGACGGTGACACGGTCACGGTGGTCAAGACCTTGAAGGTCAAGGGCAGCCCGACCGGCATCAAGCCCGGCACCAAGGTCCGCAACATCCGCCTCGTGGATGGCGTGGACGGCCACGACATCGACTGCAAGATCGACGGATTCGGCTCCATGCAGCTCAAGTCCAGCGTGGTCAAGAAGGCCTGACCCCATACTTCGGCGCTCACAGCCGCGCAACCGTTCCGCCGTCGTGATACCGACCTCACCAGCCCGGTGAAGTCCGGCATCGCGACGGCGGTTCCTGCGCTGCCTGCGACAGGAGACGGCCAGAGAGAATCGGGGCGTGATAGCTGCGAACTGTCCGGCACCGGCGAAGCCCGCCGACGACGCGCCCTGCTGCTGATCGGCATCGGGTTCACGGCGCTCGCCGTCTACCTGCTGGTGCAGTCCACCTGGGTACTGGCCGCCGGCTTTCACCCGCATCACTCGCCGCTGGGCATCGGCTGGACCACGGTCACCGCCGTCGTGATGTTCACCCTCGCCGCAGGCAAGACCCGAACCGGCGCCGCCCTGGACAACCCGGTGCTCCAGGCCGAGGGCCGTGTCACGCTGATCGACGGCCTGCCGGCCACCGCGGTGCTGCTCGGTCCGGCCCTCAACACTGCCGTCGGCTGGTGGTGGGCCGACCCGGCCGCAGGGTACGTCGGCTCGCGGCCCATGCGGGCAGGGTGCCTGCGCAGCCGACAACAGGGCCTGTCAGCCCTCCCGCATCCACCTCCGGTCTCGATACTGTTCCCTGGACCGGCAACGCAGCAGAGGAGACCTGACGGCTAGTCAGGGAAATCGGCATTCAGCCGGCATCAGACCCGCCAGAGGTCGCCACAGACCGCCGGAACCCGCCAAGGTCAACTACCGTCCACATCGCCGCTGACCTGTGCAAACGCAGGTCAGCAGCCTGCCCGCCCATCACCCGAGGAGCCCCGCATGAAGATGCTGATCAACGTGCCCGAGTCCGTCGTTCCCGATGCGCTGCGCGGAATGGCCGCCGCCCACCCCGAGCTGACCGTCGATGTGGATCGGCGCATCATCACCCGCCGGGATGCGCCGGTCGCGGGGAAGGTGGCGCTGGTCTCGGGCGGCGGGTCGGGGCACGAGCCGCTGCACGGCGGATTCGTGGGGCCCGGGATGCTGGACGCGGCCTGCCCCGGGGAGGTGTTCACCTCGCCGGTGCCGGATCAGATGGTGCGGGCGGCGGCGTCCGTGGACAGCGGCCGGGGTGTGCTGCTCATCGTGAAGAACTACACGGGCGATGTGCTGAACTTCAATATGGCGGCGGAGCTCGCCGAGGACGAGGGCATCCAGGTCGCCAGCGTGCTCGTCAACGACGACGTCGCGGTGACCGACAGCCTGTTCACGGCCGGGCGGCGCGGCACGGGTGCCACCCTCTTTGTACAGAAGATCGCGGGCGCGGCGGCCGAGGAGGGTGCCCCGCTGGAGCGCGTGGAGTCGGTCGCCCGGCGGGTGAACGAGTCCTCGCGCAGCTTCGGGGTCGCCCTGACGGCCTGTACGACACCCGCCAAGGGCAGCCCCACCTTCGATCTCCCGCCCGGCGAGCTGGAGTTGGGGGTCGGCATTCACGGCGAACCCGGCCGGGAGCGCCGCGCGATGATGACGTCCGGTGAGATCGCGGACTTCGCGGTGCACGCGGTGCTGGAGGATCTCCGGCCGAGCGGCCCGGTGCTGGTGCTGGTCAACGGCGCCGGTGCGACACCGCTGTTGGAGCTGTACGGCTTCAATGCCGAGGTGCACCGGGTGCTGCGCGAGCGTGGGGTGCCGGTCGCCAGGACGCTGGTGGGCGACTATGTCACCTCCCTCGACATGGCGGGAGCCTCGGTGACGCTGTGTCAGGTCGATGACGAGATGCTGCGGCTGTGGGACGCGCCGGTGCAGACTCCCGGGCTCCGCTGGGGCCGCTGACCGGTTCGCCCGGGCGCCCGGCGTGCGGGTCACGCCCTGCCGTCGGGCTCGGCCCCGTGCCAGACCGTGGTGATGTTGCAGAACTCGCGGATGCCGTGCCCGGACAGTTCGCGCCCGTATCCCGAGCGCTTGACGCCACCGAAGGGGAAGGCCGGGTGGGAGGCCGTCATGCCGTTGAAGAAGACGCCGCCGGCCTCCATGTCCCGTACGAAGCGGCGCTGTTCGGCCTCGTCCCGGGTCCATACGTTGGAACTCAGCCCGAACGGTGAGTCGTTCGCGATCCGTACCGCCTCGTCGAGGTCCCGGGCCCGATAGACCGTGGCGACGGGGCCGAACGCCTCCTCGTGGTGGATGCGCATCTCGGGGGTGACCCCGGTGAGGACCGTGGGCTCATAGAACCAGCCCCTGGTCAGCTCCTGGGGTGCGCTGGGCCGCCGCCCGCCGCACAGCGCCGTCGCGCCCCGGTGCAGGGCGTCGTCGACCAGGGCCTCCAGATCGGCCCGGCCCTGCTCGGTGGCGAGCGGGCCGACGTCGGTGCCGTCGGCCATGGGGTCGCCGACGGTCAGTCCGGCCATCAGGGCCGTGAAGCGCTCGGTGAAGGTGTCATGAACGTCGGTGTGCACGATGAACCGCTTGGCCGCGATGCACGATTGCCCGTTGTTCTGCACCCGCGCGGTCACGGCGACCCGCACCGCGCGGCCGATGTCGGCCGAGGGCAGCACCACGAAGGGGTCGCTGCCGCCCAGTTCCAGGACCGTCTTCTTGACCTCGTCGCCCGCGATGGCGGCGACGGAACGCCCGGCCAGCTCGCTGCCGGTGAGCGTGGCGGCGGCCACCCTGCGGTCGCGCAGGACGGACTCGACGGCGCCGGATCCCATGAGCAGGGTCTGGAAGCAGCCCTCGGGATAGCCGGCCCGGCGGAAGAGGTCCTCCAGGTAGAGCGCGGTCTGCGGGACATTGGAGGCGTGCTTGAGCAGGCCCACGTTGCCGGCCATCAGGGCGGGCGCCGCGAAGCGGATGACCTGCCAGAGCGGGAAGTTCCAGGGCATGACGGCGAGGATCGCACCCAGTGGCCGGTAGTGGACCCGGGCGCGGACGGCCCCGGCGTCCCGTACCTCGGCGTCGGACGGGCGCTCGTCGGCCAGCAGGTGCTCGGCGTTGGCGGCGTACCAGCGCATCGCCTTGACGCACTTGGCCGCCTCGGCGCGAGCGGCGGCCAGCGGCTTGCCCATCTCCGTGGTCATGGTCCGGGCGATGTCGTCCCGGTCGTCCTCCAGCAGGCCCGCCGCCCCGCCCAGCAGCCGTGCCCGTTCGGCGAAGTCCGTGGTGCGGTGGTGGCGGAAGGCCGCCTCGGCGGTGGCCAGGCGCCGCTCGATCTCCTCGGGGCCCAGAGCGTCGAAGGTCTTGAGGGTTTCGCCGGTGGCGGGGTTCACCGTCGCGATGGGCATGGGTGTCCTTCCTCGGGCTGGTACCTCGACCTTGCGGCGCGCCGCGCGGCCGCGCAAGACGGGCGTGCGTCAGCGCTCAGCGGGGTGGCTGGTCCATGTCGTCGGTGGCCCGGGCGGGCCCGGGCAGCCGGGCCGCGTCCCAGGAGCCCACGGCATCGGCCGTCGGATTCCCCTGGGCCTCGGCGGTGGTGGCCGGCACGCCCGGCGAGATCACCGTGCCCTCCACGACGGGCACGGCGGGCCGGTCCGGCAGGGTCCGGGTGCGGTACATCACTGCCACGGCCATCGCGGAGGACAGTCCGAAGGCCACGCAGCACACCCAGGGCAGCCAGGACAGGCCTGCCTGCTTCCCGACGTCCATGGACCAGCCGACCACCGCGTTGCCGCCGGCCGCCGTCAGCCCCGCGAACACGTAGAACAACCCGAAGTAGGTGCCCGCGAGCGACTCGCGCCCGAACCGGGGGATCATCTCCAGCACCGCCGGGTGGGCGACCATCGTCCCGAAGTAGAGCAGCAGCGAACCGACGATCATGACCAGTATCCGGGGCACGACCTCCCCCATGCCCCTCGGTGGTGCCGCATCGCAGATCAGCAGCGGCGGCACAAAGCCGAACCCCATGACGACCAGCCCGGCGCCGACCCAACGGGGGCCGCCACCGTGCCGTTCCAGTGCCCGGGTGATGGGGAGCTGGAACAGATTGGCCACCGCCCCGGTCCCCAGCAGCACTCCGGCCGCACCGTCCCAGCCCGATGCCTGCCGGGCGCCGTCGGGGAGCAGCAGGCAGAGCTGGTTCTCCACCGTGAACATGCCGGTCGTGGCGAAGGAGAACAGCAGGAACCGGCGATTGCCGAAGACCTCCAGCCAGTCTCCGAGGACGCTGCCCCGGCAGCCGGTGACGGCCGGGCGTTCGGGGAGCACCATCGCCTGACCGACCGTCAACAGACCGAAGAGCCCGGCCGCCGCGACGGCGCAGATGCGGAAGTCGGTCAGGAAGAGGACGCTGCCCAGCACCAGTCCGATCAGCGAGCCGATGGTGGCATAGACGTTGAGCAGCGCGAACGCCTCGGCCCTGCGGTTGCCCGCCTCCAGGGCAACATAGGCCCGCGCGGACGGATAGAACAGGCCCGCGGCCAGCCCGTTGAGCACGGACGCGCCCAGGACCACCGGCAGGGCGTTGCCGAAGGCGAAGAGCGCGAAGCCCAGGGTGCGCAGGGCGCACCCGGCGATGATGACCGTGCGTGGTCCCAGCCGGTCGGCCGCGGAGCCGCCGAGCAGGAACAGTCCCTGCTGGCTGAGGTTACGCACTCCGAGCACCAGGCCGACGATTGCCTCGGACATTCCGAGTTCCTGTCCCAGATATGCCGCAAGAAAAGGCACAAGGATATAGAACCCGATGTCGATCCCAAACTGATTGACCAATAGCAGTCGCAATGCGAGCGGAAACTCGCGGGTCACCCGAAAAGCTTTCATGCGCGTCCCTGCATTCATCTCGAACGGGCAGGAAGACCACCCTGAGTCGAGTGGGCGTGACACGCCCAGCGGGTTTGACAGTGCGCAAAGCGATGGGGACGTTGGCCGGACTGACCTCGTACTTCTCCCCAATCAAGACCTGATCAAGGGGGCGGGTCGGGCTGACTTCCGGCTCGTCAGATCGCTCTCCCCGGTACGGGAACAGCCGCACTCACTGACTTGAGCGAGTGGTCGATCATATGCTTTTGCGGTGCATCCTCAACGACTCCCGACTGCGCTCGGAAGAATACGCGACAGACACTTTAGCAAAGCAATCCGATTCCGGATAGAGCGGGTACGCGAGCAGTTCACGTGACGGCACCGGGATCGGGCCGAAATTGTTCCGCTCTTTTCTTCGAGCGCTGGAACCTCCGTACTGAGAACTGGTCTCCGACCGCCGGAGCCACGGCGCGAGCCGACGCACGCAAAAGGGGGGCACGCAATACGGCGCGTGCCCCCTGCGGGGAGAGTCAGGCGGCCGCCGGACGCCCGCCGACCAGGCGGAGCCGGTCCCTGATCACTCGCACGGCGGCCTCCGCGTCGTCCACGGTGACCGTGTACGTACGACCGTCGCCGAGCCGCACCACAAAGCCCTCGCCGCGCCGCACGATGACGGCCGTGCCCTTCTCCGGGCGCCACCGGTAACCCCAGCCGCCCCACTGGCGGGGGTTGACGCGCGGCGCGAAGTCGGCGCCGACCACATGGGCGAGCGGGATCCGGGTGCGGGGCAGCCCTATGTGGCCGCAGCGGATCTCCAGGGTGTCCTTGTCCACCCGGACGGCCACATGGACGAAGGCAAGGGTGCCGAAGAGCATCAGCAGCCCGGCCGCGACGCAGCCGACGACCGACATCAGCAAGGGGACGAGTCCGGGGGTCCAGGCGCTGTCGACGGCCAGCTCGATGCCCAGTGCCAGGCATGCGGCGCCCGCCGCGGCCAGCAGCCACTGCACCCGGTTGGTGGCGCGTCCCGTCCAGACGACGGGCTCGGCGCCGTCGTCCTGGGGGTGGCGGCCGGCCCCGGCCGGGCGGGATGCGTCGTCGGGGCTCTGCGCGCCCTCATGACCCTGCGGGGCCTTTGGGTGGTCCCTCATACGGGCAGCGTACTCACCTTCCGCCCGTCAGGCAGGGGGTGCGGGCGAGCCCGCACGGAGCGGTCAGGCGTGTGCGGCGGCGACGGCGGCGAGCGTGCGACCCTCGGGGTAGCTCAGCGAAGCCGCGTCCAGGGCCGCCTCCCGGCCGCTGAGCAGCACGGTGAGCCGGCCCAGGGGTTCGGCGCCGGGGTCGGCGGAGGCACCGATGCGGCGCAGGGTCTGCGCGGCGATGGCCCCGGCGGACCCGTGCAGCGCCACCGGCGGAGCGGAGGCGGGCTGGACCGCGGCGCGGATGCGCTCGGCGACGAGCTCATAGTGGGTGCAGCCCAGGACGACGGCCCGCACCCCGCCCGGCGTACGGGCGGCCGCGGCCGCCACCGCGGCGTCGACGGCCGGCCCGTCGGCCCGCTCCACGGCGTCGGCGAGGCCGGGGCAGGGCACCTCGGTCACCTCGGCACCGGCGGCGAAGTCACGGATCAGAGCGCGCTGGTAGGGGCTGCCGGTGGTGGCGGGCGTGGCCCAGATAGCGACCGGGCCGCCGCCGGCCGCGGCGGGCTTGATCGCGGGCACGGTGCCGATGACGGGCAGCGCGGGTTCCAGCTCGGCCCGGATGGTGGCCAGGGCGTGCACCGAGGCGGTGTTGCAGGCGATGATCAGCGCGTCCGGGCGATGCCCGGCGGCGGCGCGGGCGCAGGCCAGGGCACGCTCGGTGAGGTCCTCGGGAGTGTGCGCCCCCCAGGGCATGCCGTCGGGGTCGGTGGAGAGGACCAGATCGGCATCCGGTCGCAGCCGGTGCACGGCGGCCGCGGTCGCCAGGAGTCCGATGCCCGAGTCCATAAGCGCGATCTTCATCCGGTCACTTTAATCGATGGCGCGGAACCGGCCCGGGGGCCCTGTGACACGGTGCACGCCACATCGGCCGCCGATTCGCCGCGTGGCCTCCCCCCGTTGGGGCAGACTTCGCCGGGTGAACGCGCTGACCTGGATCTCCTTCGGTTCCCTGGCCGCGTGGGGGTGGCTGCTGCTCGGGCAGGGCTTCTTCTGGCGTACGGACGTACGGCTGCCGGAGCGCATCCCGCCCGACGAGTGGCCTTCGGTGGCGATCGTGGTACCCGCCCGGGACGAGGCCGCGGTGCTGCCGCGGAGCCTGCCGTCGCTGCTCGCCCAGGAGTATCCGGGGCGGGCCGAGATCTTCCTCGTCGACGACGGCAGCACGGACGGTACGGGGGCACTGGCCCGCGAGCTGGCGGCCGGGCGCGGCGGACTCCCGCTGACCGTGGACTCGCCCGGCGAGCCCGGTCCCGGCTGGACGGGCAAGCTGTGGGCGGTGCGGCACGGCATGGCGCTCGCGCGGGCTCGTACGGACGCCGAGTATCTGCTGCTGACGGACGCGGACATCGCGCACGAACCCGGCAGCCTGCGGGAGTTGGTGTCGGCGGCCCGGTCGGGCGGACTGGACCTGGTGTCGCAGATGGCGCGGCTGAGGGTGGCGACCTGCTGGGAGAAGCTGATCGTTCCGGCATTCGTCTACTTCTTCGCCCAGCTGTACCCCTTCCGCTGGGTCAACCGGCCGGGCGCGCGCACGGCGGCGGCGGCCGGTGGATGTGTGCTGCTGCGCCGTGCGGCGGCGGAGCGGGCCGGGATCCCGGACAGCATCCGACAGGCGGTGATCGACGATGTGACGCTGGCGCGCACCGTGCAGCGCGCCGGTGGCCGGATCTGGCTGGGGCTCGCGGAGCGGGTGGACAGTGTGCGGCCGTATCCGGGGCTCGGGGAGCTCTGGCGGATGATCTCCCGCAGCGCCTATGCGCAGCTGCGGCACAACCCGTTGCTGCTGGCCGGGACGGTGGCCGGGCTGGCGGTGGTGTATCTCGCGCCGCCGGTGGCGCTGGTGGCGGGGGCGCTCGCCGGAGCCACCGCGCCCCTGGTGGCCGGGGGTGTCGCCTGGGCGGTGATGACCGCGACATACGTCCCGATGCTGCGTTACTACCGCCAGCCGCTGTGGCTCGCGCCGCTGTTGCCCTGCACCGCGGTGCTGTATCTGCTGATGACCGTGGATTCGGCGGTCCAGCACTACCGGGGCCGGGGCGCGGCCTGGAAGGGGCGGACGTACTCCCGCCCCGAGGCCGCGCCCTGATGCTCACTTGCGCCCGGGCGTCCAGTTCATGCCCCAGCCGTAGGCGTGGTCCAGGGTGCGCTGCATGCTCACTCCGCGGTCCGGCACCAGATAGCGGGCCTCGCGCTGGACGACGAGCTCTCCGCCGTTGTTGGTGATGAGCGCGAGCGCGCAGACATTCGACGGCACGGTGCACTCGTCGAGCGAGAAGTCGATGGGCGCGCCGTACTGCGGATGGAGGGTGACGGTCGCGTGCAGCCCCGCGAAGTCGGCGGCGCCCTCGTAGATCGTCACAAACACCAGGATGCGCCGGAACGCGCTGGTGTGGTCCAGGTTGACCGTCAGGTTCTCGCCGCTTTCCACCGCACCGGTGCGGTCGTCGCCGTCGAGCTGGATGTACGGCGGGCGGTGGACCGCGCCGAAGGAATTGCCGAGCGCCTGCACCACGCCCTTGGTGCCGTCACTGAGTTCGTACAGCGCACCGAGGTCGAGGTCCAGTGGTGACTGGGCCGCCATGGCCTTGCCGAGCCGCCGGGCCCAGCCACCCTTCTCCGGCTGCTGCCGCAGCTGCCAGTTGAGGTTGACCCGCAGGGTGCCCGAGGTGCCGCCCTGCTTGGTGAGGGAGACGGCCGGCGCTTCCTTGGTGAGCGTGACCTTGGTCAGGCGCACCGGCTGCGGGGCCGCGGGAGCAGCGGCCGGAGCGGCCACCTGGGGCACGGGCGGCTGCATCGCGGGCGCCGGGGGCGTGGGCGGCTGTGCCGCCGGTGCGGGCTGCGGTTCCCCGGCGGGCTCCTCGACCGAGATGCCGAAGTCGGTCGCCAGCCCCGCGAGCCCTCTGTCGTAACCCTGGCCCACGGCACGGAACTTCCACTCCCCCTGCCGCCGGTAGAGCTCGCCGAGCACGAACGCGGTCTCCACGGTCGCGTCCTGGCTGTCGAACCGTGCCAGCTCCGCGCCGCCCGCGGCATCGAGGACCCGGATGTGCAGACCGGGCACCTGGCCGAAGCTGCCGCCGTCGGCGGAGGCGGCGAGCACCACGGTCTCGATCTCCGGCTCGACGGCGGCGAGATCCACGGCGAGGGAGTCGGCCAGGGTCTCGCCGGCGGGCGTCTTGCCCTCGTGGCGCACCGCGCCGGAGGCGTGTATCGCCTGGTTGTAGAAGACGAAGTCGGCGTCCGAGCGGACCCTGCCGCCGGTCAGCAGCAGTGCCGAGGCATCGACGTCCGGAACACCGGGCCCGGCGCGCCAGCCCAGTTCTATCCGCACCGCCGGTGCCGGAATGCGGACGTTGGTGCCCTTGAGCATCCCCATGTTCTCTGCCACCCCTATGGAATGAGCTCCTGCGGAGCCCTGTTGAGCCGGTCTTTACACCTTCCCAACGTCGCCGAGTCGCTCTTTTCTCCGCGTTCGCCCGGTTTTTTCATCCCCGGCCGCCCGGGCCCCCCAATCAACCCCGGTACCTGACTCCCCAACCGGCACACGGTGGGCTTACCTTATGGGCTATGACCTCCCCCCGCAGTGCCTACGGCAGCGGTTACTACACCGCGTCGTCGTTCCCGGACACTCCCATTTACGACAGCCTCGTCGCCGAGCGGGGCACTCCCCAGATCGCGCCCATCCGGGTGTCGGCTCCGTATGACACCGGCAGCCAGCTGCCGGCACTGCCCGCGCTGCCCTCGGGCCCCATGGCATCGGGTCCCCCCGGCTACCAGGCCCCGCCGCCGCAGGCCGGCTATGTCCCGCAGCCCCAGCAGTACGGGCACCCGGGCGCCGCGGCGCAGCCCGCGGGACTGCAGCAGACGCCCGCTCCGTACATTCCGCAGCAGGCCGCGGCACCACGCGGCTATCCGGGCCCGCAGCAGTACCAGCAGCGTCCGGCCGCCGGACCGGGCCCGTCGGGTTACGAGGCGATGCGCCCCGTCGCCCCGCGTCCGGCGCCCGCACCGTACGAGGACCCGTACGGCCGTCAGCATCCGCAGCAGGGAGGCTACTGACCGGGGCTGCGAGGTGGCCGGGGGCCTCAATTGTCGGACCCTGCTGGCAGGATGACCCCATGTCCGACCCTGTGCTGAAGGCGATCCATTGCTATCCGGTCAAGTCGATGACGGGGTGTGCACCCGGCGAGGCGGCCGTAGAGCCGTGGGGTCTCGCCGGGGACCGGAGGTGGATGCTGATCGACGCGGACGGCCGGGCCATCACCCAACGGCAGCTGCCCCGGCTCGCGTTGGCCTCGGCACGGCCGTCGCCGAGCGGCGGGGTCCGGCTCACTGCCCCGGGGGCCGAGCCGGTGGAGGTCGCCGTGCCCGTGCTGGAGCGGCCGGGCGGCATGGTCGTCGTGGAGCTGTTCCGGGACAAGATCGAGGCGGTGCCCGCGGGGGACGCCGCCGATGGCTGGGTGAGCGCCTTCCTCGGGGTGGAGGCCAGGCTGGTGCACCTGGACCGGCCGGAGTACCGGCGCGCGGTCGATCCCCGGTACTCGCGTCCGGGCGAGACGGTGAGCTTCGCCGACGGCTATCCCCTGCTGCTCACCACCGTGGCTTCCCTCAAGGCACTCAACTCGCTGATATCCGAGGGCGATCGGGCCGGGGAGGGGCCGCTGCCGATGAACCGGTTCCGGCCGAACGCGGTGGTGGACGGCACCGCCCCCTGGGCCGAGGACGACTGGCGGCGGGTGCGGATCGGCGAGGTGGCCTTCCGGGTCGTCAAGCCCTGCGCCCGCTGTGTGATCACCACCACCGACCAGTCGACGGCCGAGCGGGGCAAGGAGCCGCTGCGCACCCTCGCCAGGCACCGTCGCCAGGAGGTCGGGCTCGTTTTCGGCCAGAACCTCATACCGGAGCACCGGGGAGTGCTGCGCGTCGGCGACCGTGTCGAGGTCCTCGACTGATCCGCCGCCGCGCGCAGCGTCCGTCGAGGTCGCCGACGGCCCGCGTCAACGCACTGCCCCGGCCCGCAGTCACCAGGGGTGATTTCGCCCGCTCGCCCGTCTGCTCCGGCATGCGCCGCCCCAGGTGCGGTAATGACGGACGCGTAGGGGGGTGAGCATCGTGCGCGCGACTCCTTCGGTACGGCGTTTCGGCCGGCGCCGGATGCGCAATCCGCTGCGTCGGCCGGGCGATGTCCTCGAGGCCTGGCTGGGGCCGGTCGCGGTGGTGCTGATGCTGCTGGCCGGGCCGGCCGTCGGCTGGACGGCGGGCTCGCTCGCGCATGACGCGCTGCGGCACTCGATCCGGGAGCAGCACCGCCACCGGCATCTGGTGAGTGCCACCACGCTGCGGTCGCTGCCGGGCCGGGCCACCGGGACCGGCCACGAGCCCACCGCCGGGCGCGAGGGGTACCACCGGGTGATCGCCCGCTGGCAGAACCCGGACGGTACGCACCACACCGGTGTGGTGCCGCTGCGCAGCGCCGGGGATCCGGGGCGGCGGTTCCCGCTGTGGACCGACGACCGGGGGCGGGTGGCGAGCCGGCCCATGGACGGCGCCACGGCCTCCGTGCATGCGGTGCTGGCGGGGATCGGGGCGGCCGCCATGACGGCGGGCGGGGTGCAGGCGGTGCGGCGGCTGGTGGTCTGGCGGCTGACGCGCCGGCGGTACGCCCGCTGGGACCGTGCCTGGGAGCGGGCCGCGCACACCTGGGGCCGGGCGGATGCGGGGAGCTGACCGGTCAACTCCCGTGTCCCGCGCACGCTACGGTGGAGCGGCCGGGACTCGAGTGCCGGCCGGTTCTCGGGACCGGAGGACGCAGGCACGGGGTGGGGGCGCAGCAGCACCATGGCACAGGGCTCGGTCCAGGTGACGCACACCGGCACGTCGCGGTGGCGGCGGCGCACCGGAGAGTACGACTCCCTCGCGGCGGCCCTGGAGGCGGCTGCCGACGGGGATGTGCTGTCCATCGCTCCGGGGACCTACCGGGAGAACCTGGTCCTGTCCCGTACCGTCACGCTGCGGGGCGCCGACGGCTCGCGCGGCTCGGTGCGGATCGCGCCGACCGAGGGGGTCGCGCTGACCGTGCGGGCGTCGGCCGCGGTGCTGGATCTGCATGTGGAGGGTCATGACGCGGCCGCGCCCGCGCTGTTGGTCGAGCAGGGGGCGCCCGAGCTGGCCGGGCTGCGGGTGGTGACGCGCTCCGCGGCGGGCATCGAGGTGCGCGGCGGCGCGCGTCCGACCGTGCGCAACTGCACCGTTGACAATCTGGCGGGCGTCGGCATCAGTGTGCTGGACGGTGCGGGTGGTGTCTTCGAGGACTGCGAGGTGGTCGCGGCGGGCCAGTCCGGTGTCGCCGTGCGGGGTGGTGCCCAGCCCCGGCTGGAGCGCTGCCGGGTCCATCACGCCCGTGGGGCCGGTCTGTCGGTGACCGGCGAGGGCAGCACCCTGGAGGCGGTCGGCTGCGAGGTGTACGAGATCAAGGGGGCCGGGGTGCAGGTGGCGTCGCGCGCCGCCGGGCGGCTCTCCGACTGCCGGGTGCACCGGGTGGCCGCCGACGGGGTGACCCTCGACAACGAGGCCGTGCTGACGCTGGCGGACTGCGACATCCACGATGTGCCGGAGAACGCGGTCGACCTGCGGGCGCGCTCCGTGCTGACGATGACGCGCTCGACCGTGCGCCGATTCGGGCGCAATGGTCTGTCGGTGTGGGATCCGGGCACCCGGGCGGAGGCCGTCCAGAGCGAAATCCACGACAGTACGGGCGATTATCCGGCGGTGTGGGTGAGCGACGGCGCGACCGCGGCCCTCTCCTCCTGCCGGGTGCACGATGTGCCGGACGCGCTGTTCGTCCTGGACCGCGGCTCCTCCGCGGAGGTCGCGGACAGCGACCTCTCGCGGGTCCGGGGCACGGCCGTGTCGGTGAGCGGCGGGGCCACCGCGCGGCTGGACGACTGCCGGATCCGGGAGGCGACGACCGGCGCCTGGTTTCGTGACCACGGCAGCGGCGGGACGCTGGCGGGCTGTGTCATCGACGCCACGGCGACCGGTGTCATCGTCACCAAGGGCGCCGACCCCACTTTCGAACGCTGTGTGGTGAGTTCGCCGCTGGAGGCGGGCTTCTATGTGTCGGCGGAGGGCCGGGGCACTTTCCGCGGCTGCCGGGTGACCGGCAGCGGCGGCTATGGCTTCCATGTGATCGACGGATGCCGCGCGACCCTGACCGGGTGCCGTACGGAGCGGTGCGCGCGCGGTGGTTACGAGTTCGCGGACGGGGGCACCGGCCACGCCGAGGACGGCGGGGGGCCGGTCTGCGAGGGCTGTACGAGCGACGAGGCCCCGGCCTCCGCCATGCGGTCCGGGGTCGCGGTGACCGCGGTGGAGACGGCCGACCGCGGACCGGGGGCGCCGGAGGGCGTACCGCGGCCGCGCTCCGCTCCGGCCGTCGGCCCCGCCGCCGAGGAGGCGGTGCGCGCTCCGGCCTCCGTGCTCGGCGAACTCGACGCGCTGGTAGGCCTGGAGAGCGTCAAGCGCGAGGTCCGTGCCCTCACCGACATGATCGAGGTGGGGCGCCGCCGTCGGGAGGCCGGCCTCAAGGCCGCCTCGGTGCGCCGGCACCTGGTCTTCACCGGTTCCCCCGGCACCGGCAAGACCACCGTGGCCCGCCTCTACGGGGAGATCCTCGCCTCCCTGGGGGTGCTGGAGCGCGGTCACCTGGTGGAGGTGTCCCGGGTGGATCTGGTGGGCGAGCACATCGGTTCCACCGCCATCCGCACCCAGGAGGCGTTCGACCGGGCCCGCGGCGGGGTGCTCTTCATCGACGAGGCATACGCCCTGGCCCCGGAGGACTCGGGGCGGGACTTCGGGCGCGAGGCCATCGACACCCTGGTGAAGCTGATGGAGGACCACCGGGATGCGGTGGTGGTGATCGTCGCCGGTTACACGGCCGAGATGGAACGCTTTCTGACGGTCAACCCCGGTGTGGCATCCCGTTTTTCACGCACGATCACCTTTGGCGACTATGCGCCGCAGGAGCTGCTGCGCATCGTGGAACAGCAGGCGGAGGAGCACGAGTACCGGATCGGGGCGGGCGCGGGCGAGGCGCTGCTCGAGTACTTCACGGTCCTCCCCAAGGGTCCCGCGTTCGGCAACGGCCGTACGGCCCGGCAGACCTTCGAGGCGATGGTCGAGCGGCACGCGGGGCGGGTGGCACAGCTGTCGCACCCGAGCACCGACGACCTGACGCTGTTGTACGCGGAGGATCTGCCCGGGCCGGAGTGAGGCGGGGCCGCCGCATCCGGGAGGAGAGAAGCCCCGGCGCTGTCACAGGGGCGTGCGAGGATGAACGGACAGCGGCCGAGGGGAAGGGAACGGGCCCGGGTGAGCGACAACCAGAATCTCCTGGCGGAGCAGCGGCGCGCCCTGATCCTCGATGAGGTCAGACGGCGCGGAGGGGTGCGGGTCAATGAGCTGACGCGGCGGCTCAATGTGTCGGATATGACGGTCCGTCGTGATCTGGACGCACTGGCCCGGCAAGGGGTGGTGGAGAAGGTGCACGGCGGTGCGGTGCCGGTGGCGGAGGCGACCGCGCACGAGCCCGGCTTCGAGGTGAAGGCGACCCTGGAGCTCAGCGCCAAGGAGGACATCGCACAGGCGGCGGCAGAGCTGGCGGCGCCGGGCAGCGCCATCGCCCTGGCGGGCGGCACGACGGTGTTCGCCCTGGCCAAGAAGCTGGTGGAGATCCCGGATCTGACGGTGGTGACCAACTCGGTCCGCGTCGCCGAGGTGTTCCACGGCGCCCGCCGCCCGGTGACGGCCGCCGGCTCCACACCACCGTGGCCGGGCCCGGCCACGGTGGTCCTGACGGGCGGCATACGCACACCGTCGGACACACTGGTCGGCCCGGTCGCGGACGCCGCCGTTCGCTCGCTGCACTTCGATGTGCTGTTCATCGGGGTGCACGGCATATCGGCCGAGGCGGGGCTGTCCACGCCCAACCTCGCGGAGGCCGAGACCAACCGGCACTTCGTGCGCGCGGCCCGGCGCGTGGTGGTACTGGCGGATCACACCAAGTGGGGGACGGTGGGCCTGAGTTCATTCGCCTCGCTGGACGAGGTGGACACCCTGGTGACGGACCGGGAGCTGCCGGCCGTGGCACGCGCGGAGCTCGCCGAGCGGCTGCCCCACCTGGTGGTGGCGGAGGGTTGCGGGGACACCACGGGCCGCTGAAGACATCCGGCGGCGCGCGGGCTAAGGTGTCCGGGCCCGGTCGACCAGCCGACCCCCTGGGGGTTCTTCGATGGCGCGTGCACTCCGCCCTGTGGGCATTGATTTCGCCGAAACCGCTCAATTACGGCTGACCTTCGCGACCCATACGGCCGCCGCACCGGAGCCGGTCTACCGTGCGCTGGCGGAGGAGGTGGCGGCGTGGCCGCGCTGGTTCCGCGCGGTGACGCTGGCCCGGCCGGTGGAGACGTCCGGGCGCAGGGGCCGGGTGATCGGGCTGATGGGCGGGACCCGCTTCATTGAAACGATCATGGCGGCGGAATCCGCGCGGCGGTACGCCTACCGGGTGGACGCGACCAACGCGCTCGGCGTCCGGGCCATGCTGGAGGACTGGCGGCTGTTCCCCGCCGGGAGCGGCACGGTCGTCCGCTGGACGGTCGCGGTCGACGCCCCGCCGCCGGTGCGCTGGGTGCTGCGGCTGGCCCGGCCCGCCCTCCGGCACGCCTTTCGCGATGCGGTGCACGCCCTCGACCGGCGCCTGGCGGCCGCTCCGCCGAGCGGGTCCCGGATCACCCGGACCACCGGCCGGCCGTCAGGAAGGTCTTGATGATCCGGGCATAAGGCTCGATGCGCAGGCCCTGCTCGGCGAGCCAGGCGTCGGAGTAGTACTTGTCGAGGTAGCGCTCGCCCGGATCGCAGATGAGGGTGACGATGCTGCCCGTACGCCCCTCGGTGGCCATCTCGGCGACGATCCTGAGCGCGCTCCACAACCCGGTGCCGGTGGAGCCGCCCGCCCTGCGGCCGATGGCCTGCTCCAGGGCCCGTACGGCCGCGACGCTCGCGGCGTCCGGCACCTTCATCATCCGGTCGATCGCGCCCGGCAGGAAGCTGGGCTCCATCCTCGGCCGACCGATGCCCTCGATGCGCGAGCCTCGGTCGCTTCGCGCACCCGGATCGTGGTCCCGCCAGCCGGCGAAGAAGCAGGAGTTCTCCGGGTCGGCGACACAGACCCGGGTGTCGTACTGCATATAGCGGATGTACCGCGCGATGGTGGCCGAGGTGCCGCCGGTGCCCGCGGTGGCGACGATCCAGGCCGGCTCCGGATGGCGTTCCAGGCGGAGTTGGCTGTAGATGGATTCGGCGATGTTGTTGTTGCCCCGCCAGTCGGTGGCTCGTTCGGCGTAGGTGAACTGGTCCATGTAGTGGCCGCCGGTCCGCTGGGCGAGGGTGGCCGCCTCCTCGTACACCCGGTGGGGATCGTCCACCAGGTGGCACCGTGCGCCGTGGAACTGGATGAGCCGGCACTTCTCCGGACTCGTGGTGCGCGGCATGACGGCGATGAAGGGCACGCCGATCAGGTTGGCGAAGTAGGCCTCGGAGACGGCGGTGGAACCGCTGGACGCCTCGATCACGGGGGCTTCGGGGCGGATCCAGCCGTTGCACAGCCCATAGAGGAAGAGCGACCGGGCGAGGCGGTGTTTGAGGCTGCCCGTCGGGTGGGTGGATTCGTCCTTGAGGTAGAGGTCGACGCCCCATTCCTCGGGCAGCGGGAAGCGCAGCAGGTGGGTGTCGGCGGAACGGTTGGCGTCGGCCTGCACCTTGCGGACCGCCTCCTTGAGCCAGGCCCGGTGGGCCGGGTCGCTGCGGTCCACATCGACGGTGGGCGAGACGTCTCCGCCCGGGGCCGGTGTCGCCGTGCCGCTCGTCTCGGAGTGCTCTGTCTCGTTCACGCCGCTCCTCGCGATGTCCGTTGGGGCCCATGGGGATCTCTTGGACATTTCGATCGTACGATCATAAACGGCCCCTGGTGCGCGGGCCGCCCCGCGGGCACACTGCGCACGGGACAGACCTTTCGGCCGGAGAGGCGGTGCGCCGTGGCGGAACCGGAGTTCACTGCGACAGGGGTGCGGATCGAGCGTTTTCTTCGCTCCCTCACCCGGGCCGGCCAGGTGAAGATCCATGACGGCCGGCTGGAACTGCTGACCAGCTACGGGCGGGAGATCGACAGCGCGCCGGTGGATTCGGTTCACGCACGCAAACCCTGGTTCACCGCCGGCGACCGGGCCCGGGCGACCGTGAACGGCATCCGCTACACGCTGACCCTGGGCCCCCGCGACCGGGCCGACGGAGGTGTGGAGGCCACCGCGGTCAACCGCTTCCTGGCCGCCGTGCGTTCCGCACGCGACGGCGGCATCGAAAGCTGAGGGTGCACAGGTCGCGAAGGCGACAGCGAGGTCCGGCCTTGACGGGTACCGGTCTCATCCCGGACCGGAACGGACGCGTCCCGCAGCGCAGATCTGCATCAGGCTAGCCCTACTTCTTCAGGGAGTCGCAGCCGTGATCAGCCGAGTGAACAAGCACTGCACCGTTGAACTCCAGGCCCTCCCGCAACGGATCGGCCAGGTCCGCAGAATCGTATCTGCGCAATTGCGCTACTGGCATCTCGATCCCCTCATCGACCCCGCGGAGCTCGGTGTCACCGAGCTGCTGACCAACGTTCACCAGCACACGGGACCGGACAAGCGCTGCACGGTGGAGATCGCCCTGGTGCTCGACCGGCTCACGGTCTCGGTACGGGACCACGACCCCCGGCTGCCCCGCCTCGGCACCCCGGGCGAGGCCGGCACGCATGGGCGCGGTCTCGCTCTGGTCGCCGCGGTCAGCGCGAGCTGGGGCGTGCGGGAGCAGCACGACGGCGGCAAGGTCGTCTGGTTCACCCTGCCGGTATCCCCCGCCGGGCCGGTGGCGGCGCCCCCGCGGGCATCGGCCGCCGAGACCGCTGCCGCCTTCGCGGGGGCCCCGGACGGACTCCGGCCGGTCGCGCTGGGCGGACACGCCGCCACCCGGACCGCCATGCCGGGCTGACCCGACAGGCATCGCACGGTCTCGCGCCGCCTCGGCCCGCCGCCTCAGCCGAGAGCCGCCAGCGGGTCGTCGAGGACCGGCTGCCAGGCCGCCTCGGCGGCGCCGACCAGGCTGTTGTGGTCGAGCGTGCTCGGCAGGATCGGCACACTGCCGCTGCGGCTCAGCAGACTGCGGTCGGCGACGACGGCACGCAGCCGCTCCGGGTCGGCGTTGAGCAGTTCGCGGTGCAGCCCGCCCAGCACGATGCGGTCGGGATTGAGGATGTTGACCAGACCCGCGAGACCCAATCCGAGCCGGTCGACGATCAGTTCGGCAGCGGCCCGGACGGAGGGGTCCGCATACTCCGAGCGGAGCAGATCGCAGGACTGCTGCAACAGTGAGACGGCCGGCCCCGGTTGACGGCCCGCGGCGGTGAGGAAGGCCAGCGGGTCGGTCTCCACGTCGAGACAGCCACGGCCGCCGCAGTGGCAGGGCAGCCCGGCCGGGTTGACGGTGAGATGGCCGACCTCCAGGGCCAGGCCCGAACTGCCGGTGTGCAGACGGCCGTCCAGGACCAGCGCGCCTCCGACGCCACGGTGGCCGGTGGCCACGCACAGCAGGTGCCGGGCGCCGCGGCCGGCGCCATGCCGGTGCTCGGCCAGGGCGGCAAGGTTGACGTCGTTGCCCGCGCGACCGGCCATGGCTCCGTTCCCCGGGCCGACGACACCGGCCTTGGCCAGGGCCTCGGTGAACAGCGCACGGACGGGGGCCCCGACGGGCCAGGAGAGGTGGAGCGGACGGAGCGCCGTGCCATCCGGCTCGGCCACCGCCGACGGCACCGCGAGCCCGGCGCCCAGGCAGCGGCGCCCGGTGTCCCGCAGCAGGCCCGCACCGGCCTCGACGACGGCGCCGATGATCCGGGAGGGGTCGGCGGGCACCGTCATACAGCCGGGCGCGGTGGCGACCAGCCGGCCGCCGAGCCCCACCAGGGCGGCGCGGAACCCGTCCGCATGGATCTGCGCGGCGAGGACGACGGGACCGTCCGGCGCGATGGACAGCCGGTGCGAAGGACGCCCTTGGGAACCGGCCGCGGCCCCCGGCCGGGCATCGATCCGAATCAGCCCGAGCGCCTCCAGCTCGGCGGCGACGGCTCCGGCGGTCGCGCGGGTCACGCCGAGTTCGGTGGTGAGCACGGCGCGAGTGGGGGCGCGCCCGGTGTGTACGAGCTCCAAGGCCGGGCCGAGAGCGGCACGGCCGCGCTCCAAACGTGTTGTCCGAGTCTGGGTCACGCCTCTATTCTGACTTTGTGCCGACGTTAAACAAAATACGGGCGGCCATGTCGGGCGGACAACGACCGGCTGCCGCCGATCCCGCCCTGCGCCGCCTCCGTACCGCCCTGACCGTATTCTTCGCCCTCGACGGTTTTCTCTTCGCCGGCTGGGTGGTCCGCATCCCGGCCATCAAACACCACATCGGGGCCTCCACCGGTGCTCTTGGACTCGCCCTGCTCGGGGTCTCGGCGGGTGCGGTCGCGACCATGATGCTCACGGGACGGCTGTGCCGGCGCTTCGGCAGTCACCCGGTGACGGTCGTCGCGGCGGTCTGCATGTCCCTCGGAATCGCCCTGCCGCCGCTGACGCATTCGGCACTCGCCCTCGGCCTTGTGCTGCTCCTGTTCGGCGCCGCCTACGGGGGCGTCAATGTCGCCATGAACAGCGCGGCCGTCGACCTCGTCGCCGCACTGCGCCGACCGGTGATGCCCGGCTTCCACGCGGCCTTCAGCCTCGGCGGCATGCTCGGCGCAGGACTCGGCGGACTGGTCGCCGGGCACCTGTCCGCCACCCGTCACCTGCTGCTCCTGACCGTGGCCGGACTTGTCGCCGCCACGGCGGCGGGCCGTACCCTGCTCGCCCACCCCGCCCCCCGAGCCATGCCCACGGCCGCGGCCGCCGTACCCCCGGCACGGAACAGGCGCGGCCTGGTCGTCGTCTTCGGTCTCATCGCCCTGTGCACCGCCTACGGGGAGGGGGCGCTCGCGGACTGGGGCGCGCTCCATCTCGAACAGGACCTCGGCACCGGGGCGGGCGTCGCGGCCGTCGGCTACTCGGTCTTCGCGCTCGCCATGACCGCCGGGCGGCTCAGCGGCACCGTGCTCCTCGAACGGCTGGGCCAGACCCGGGCCCTGGTCGCGGGCGGCGCGACCGCCGCGGCGGGCATGCTGCTCGGGGCGCTGGCCCCGACGCTGTGGGCGGTGCTCATCGGCTTCGCGGTCACCGGCATCGGCCTGGCCAACATCTTCCCGGTGGCAGTCGGACGGGCGGGTGAACTGGCCGGGCCGAGTGGGGTCGCGGCCGTCTCCACCTTCGGCTACGGCGGGATGCTGCTCCCGCCGCCGGTGATCGGTCTGCTCGCCGACCGCTCCTCGCTGTCCGTCGCACTGACCACGGTCGCGGCGCTCGCAGCCGTGGCGGCGGTCATCGCCTGGTGCACCCGCGGCGCGGTGGCACGGCACACCTGACGGGCCGGAGGGGAAACATGGAGCGGCACAACTGGCAGTGCACCGGGGTGCGTTGGTCCCGCTCGGGACCGGCGCTGGCATGGCTTCGCCCGGGCGGCGGCGGGGAGCGGCACTCCCCGCTGCCGCCCGGCCGGGCACTGGCCTTCGCCACGGGGGACCGGCGGCACTGCGTCGGGGTGCGCAGAGGCGGCACGTACACCCCTTGCCCGACCGGTGCCGAGGTGTCGGTGCGGGCGGTGTCGGCGCAGTGTGCCGAGTGCGCACGGCTCGACCGGTCGCGTTCCGTGGCCGCGGACACGGCCGCCGACGACCCTCGCCCGTATGACGTCTACCTCGCCTGGTTCGGACCCGGTCTGGTCAAGGTCGGCATCACCGCCGCCGAGCGGGAGGGCGCCCGGCTGCTCGAACAGGCCGCCCTGTCCTACGCGTTGCTCGGGCGTGGCCCGCTCATGGCGGCACGCCGGGCGGAAGCGGTGCTGGGCACCGCACTCGCCGTCCCGGACCGGATTCCCTACGCGGCCAAGCGCAGCTGCCGCCATCCGCCACCGCCCCGGCACCTGCGCACGTCCGCACTGGCCCGGCTGCACGAGCGGGCTCGGCTGCTCCCTGAGCTGCCGGAGTCCCTGACCGTACGGGCCTTTGCACCCGTGCACCACGACGAGACCTTCCACCTCGACCGGCTCCGCCCTGGCGGTGCCATGGTCGAGCTCGCCGCGCGACGCACGGTGGCGGGGCGGGTGACGGCCGTGGTGGGGCCGGACGTTCACCTGGACACCGCGGACGGGAGGCCGCTGCTGATCGACGCGCGCCGGCTGGCCGGCTGGACGCTCACGGCGGCCGCGCCCGGGGTGGAGACGACCGCGATGGTGCGCACTGTGGAGGCGGCCGAACCGGGGACGCTCTTCTGACGACGAGCCGAGAGCAGCGCATCACGCCGGACCACCGCCTCGATACCCGGCGTCAGCCGGCCGTGGTGGAGGCGGACTCGGCGGCGGTGATTCCTATCTGGTGGGCGAGACCGCGCACCGAGTGGGCGAAGAACGCCTCGCGGGCCTCGATGACATTGTGGAACTGGCCGAAGATCTCAAAGCCGATCAGGCCGAAGAGCTGGGCCCAGGAGGCGACGAGCGCGGCCGCGGCCGGGGCGGGGAGACCGAGGGCCTGCTCGGCGATGAGCCGCTCGAGGTCCGTGCACACTGCGGCGGGCAGTGAGTCCGCGGGCGGCGTGTGCAACTGCCCTGCGGCATGGGCGTCGCGGGCGACGGCCACGAGGGTCAGCGCGACCCGGCCCGCGGGTTCGATGGTCGTCTGTGGGGCCTGGTAGCCGGGAACGGGAGATCCGTAGATCAGGGCGTACTCGTGCGGGTGCGCGAGCGCCCAGGCCCTGACGGCCCGGCAGACGGCCGCCCAGCGGGCCGGGGGATCGAGCGGATCGGCGGCGGCCAGGGCGGCCTCGGCCTCGGCTCCCACCGCGTCGTAGGCATCCACGATGAGGGCCGTAAGGAGCTCGTCACGGCTGGGAAAGTAGCGGTAGAGCGCGGACGAGACCATGCCGAGCTCTCGGGCGACGGCACGCAGCGAGAGCTTGGCCGCGCCCTCTCGCGCGAGCTGGCGGCGGGCTTCGTCCTTGATGGCGACGGTGATCTCGTCACGGGCCCGCTCCCGGACCCCTCGGATGACACTCATGGACCCAGTCTGCCAGCTGCCGGAGCGGTGCACAATATCGAGAGCACTGCTCTTGCGCTGACCCGATCGAGCGTGCACACTGATTCCAGACGAGAGCACCGCTCTCTCAATGGTGAGGGGTTTGTGATGGCGCTTTATTTCAAGCCCGGGCGGCTCGACCGGTTCGCCAGTGGCATGGTCGGCCGACTGGCGCGGCACGGTCTGAGCATCGCAGGCGCGGCCGAGCTGTCCGTGCGGGGCCGCAGCAGCGGGGAGTGGCGGCAAGTGCCGGTCAATCCGCTGGATTTCGAGGGCGGTCGCTTTCTCGTCTCCGCGCGCGGTGAGGGGCAGTGGGTGCGCAATATGCGGGCGGCCGGCGGCGGCCGGCTCCGGGTGGGGCGGAGGGTCCTGGCCTTTGCCGCGGCCGAGTTGCCCGATGCGGAGAAGCCCGCGGTGCTGCGCGCCTACCTGGGGCGCTGGGGATGGCAAGTGAGCCGGTACTTCGGCGGGGTCACCACGGCATCGACCGATGAGGAGCTGCTGCGGATCGCCGGGCGACACCCGGTCTTCCGGATAACGGAGTCGGTTTAAGCGAAGCGGGCTTGGCGAAATCCGGTGCGGCTCCGCCGCGTGGGCACAACCAGCCACGACGCACCCGCAGATGACGTAGCGGACTTCCAGCGGAGCGCTTGGCCTTCGGTGGCGCCGGACGGCGTCCGGGCAGGCGGCCGGCCGACCCGGTCCGCGCACGGGGCGGACCGGGTGGATACGACGGGCGTCGTGGTCAGGCCCAGTCCATCGAAGTGAGGGCGCGTCGGGCCACGGGGTGGGTGCGCACGATCTCGGCAAGCGTGGTCGTACCTCTGGTGATCTTCGCGAAGGCCCGCCAGGCCGGGCCGAATCCGGTGACCGCGGCGTGGAACAGTCCGGGGCGGCGTTCGAAGATCGCGAGCATCCGGCGCCCGACGCCCATCTCCACGCCGAGCCCGGCCTTGATGGCGAAGGCGTAGTTGAGGGCTTGGCGCCGGGCGTCGACCGCGTCCTGCGCCTCGGAGATCCGCACGGCCCACTCCCCCGCCAGCCGCCCCGAGCGCAGGGCGAAGGAGATGCCCTCGCGGGTCCATGGCTCCAGCAGTCCGGCCGCGTCACCGCACACGATCACCCGGCCACGGGAGAGCGGGGAGTCGGCGGCGCGACAGCGGGTCAAATGGCCGGAGGAGATGCTCGGTTCAAAGCCGGCCAGTCCCAGGCGGGCGATGAAGTCCTCCAGATAGCGCTTGGTTCCCGCGCCCTCGCCACGCGCGGAGATCACTCCGACGGTCAGGGTGTCGCCCTTGGGAAAGACCCAGCCATAACTGCCGGGAATCGGGCCCCAGTCGATGTGGGCCCGGCCGGCCCAGTCCTCGGCAACCGTGGCGGGCACCGGGATCTCGGCCTCCAGGCCGAGATCCACCTGGTCGAGCTTCACCCCCACATGAGCGCCTATCCGCCCCGCGCTGCCGTCGGCGCCAACGACCGCACGGGCGAGGAGAGTCCGGCCGTCACCGAGCACAACGGCCACCGTGCGGCGGTCGGGCACCGCCGGGCCGTGCTGCTCGACTCGGGAGACGGTCACCCCGGTGCGCACCTCGGCACCCGCGGCGGTGGCCGCCTCGACCAGGGCGGCGTCGAACTCCGGCCGGTTGATGAGCCCGAAGAGCATCTGCTTGGAGCGGCGGGTGCGCGACAACTTCCCGTTGAGAGAGAAGGTGACAGCATGCACACGGTCCCGCAGCGGCAGTTCGAAGCCGGGCGGCAGTGCGTCACGCGACGGGCCGATGATCCCGCCGCCACACGTCTTGTAGCGCGGGAGTTCGGCCTTTTCCAAAAGCAGCACCCGGCGCCCGGCGGCGGCCGCGGCGTGAGCGGCCGAGGCTCCGGCGGGGCCCGCGCCCACCACGATGACGTCCCACACCGGTTCGCTGTCCCCGGGGGCGCCCCGGTCTGCTTCCCGGGCTGCGTTGTCGCTGCTCACCTGTGCTTCCACTCCCGCTCGATCACCGGCTACGCCTGTCGCCCGCATCTTAAGGCCCGGCCACCGGCCCTCCCGCCGCGGGAAGCCGTGGCTGAGAAGCGCAGGGGACCATGGCAGGATCAATGACGCAATCGCCCGTACGTACGGATTCAACGCCGCGCCAGCAAGGAGCGTTCCATGGAATCGTCTTCGACCCCGCAGCCGGACCCCGCCGCGCTCGCGACAACGGTCGCCGCCCTGCAGTCCCGTGCCAGGACCGAGCTGGCCGAGCTGGTCGCCTTCAAGTCGGTGGCGGACGAGGCCCAGTTCCCCCGGAGCGAATGCGAGGCGGCGGCGAGCTGGGTGGCCGGGGCCCTGCGTGCCGAGGGATTCCAGGAGGTGGCCATTCTGGACACCCCTGACGGCACCCAGTCCGTCTATGGTCATCTGCCCGGCCCGGCGGGCGCTCCCACGGTGCTGCTCTACGCGCACTACGACGTGCAGCCGCCGCTGGACGAAGCCGCCTGGATCTCGCCACCCTTCGAACTCACCGAGCGCGACGGGCGGTGGTACGGACGTGGAGCCGCCGACTGCAAAGGCGGGTTCATCATGCACCTGACCGCCCTGCGGGCACTCAAGGCACATGGCGGAGTGCCGGTCGGCATCAAGGTGATCGTCGAAGGCTCCGAGGAGCAGGGCACCGGCGGCCTCCAGCGGTACGCGGAGGCGCATCCCGAGCTGCTGGCGGCCGATGCCATCGTCGTCGGTGACGCAGGCAACTTCCGGCTCGGGCTGCCGACCGTGACCGCGACGCTGCGCGGCATGACGCTCATGCAGGTCCAGGTGGACACGCTGGAGGGCAATCTGCACTCCGGGTCGTTCGGCGGTGCCGCGCCCGATGCCCTGGCCGCGTTGATCCGCACGCTCGACTCACTGCGCGCGGCGGACGGCTCGACCACCGTCAACGGCCTGCCGGCGGACGGCAGCTGGGAAGGGCTGCAGTACCCGGAAGAAGACTTCCGCACCGACGCGAAGGTCCTCGACGGTGTCGGCCTGATCGGCTCCGGCACGGTGGCCGACCGGCTCTGGGCCCGTCCGGCCGTCACCGTGCTCGGCATCGACTGCCCCCCGGTCGTCGGTGCCACCCCGTCCGTGCACGCGAGCGCGCGGGCGCTGGTGAGCCTGCGGGTGCCGCCGGGCACGGATGCCGCCGAAGCCACTCGGCTGCTGAGCGCGCACCTGGAGGCGGCGGCACCCTGGGGCGCCCGGGTGGCCGTCAAGCAGACCGGCCAGGGACAGCCGTTCCGCGCCGACACCGACAGCCCGGCATACGCATCCATGGCCACGGCCATGCGAGCCGCATATCCGGGCGAGGAGATGCAGATCACCGGGGTCGGCGGGTCGATTCCGCTGTGCAACACCCTGGCCACCCTCTACCCCAAGGCGGAGATCCTGCTGATCGGCCTGAGCGAGCCGGAAGCCCGGATCCACGCGGTGAACGAGAGCGTCTCTCCCCAGGAGCTGGAGCGGCTCTCCCTCGCCGAGGCCCTGTTCCTGCTCGACTACGCGGGCACTGACAAGGGCTGACCGCGCCAGGGCCGTCAGCCGACGGGAACGCCCGCTTCGAGGTTGAGCGGGCTTCCCCGCTCCCGGGCACGCAGCGCCCAGCGCAGCCTGCTCAGCCGCACGGGCGGCAGCAGGGTAGCCGCCTCCTCCTCGGTGACGAACCGCCAGCCGCGCAGTTCCGCACCGGGCAGCAACAGGCGGCGGGCGTCGGCCCGGGTCAGCAGCCCGCCGTCGAAGAGCAGGCGCAGCCCGCCGAAGCCGGGCGGCCTGGGCGGCTCCCAGTCGACCACCAACAGGCGTGGCACCTTGGTGAGTTCGATGCCGATCTCCTCGGCGACCTCGCGCATCCCGGCACGGGCGGGCGCCTCCCCCGGTTCGACGACCCCGCCGGGGAATTCCCAGCCGGGCTTGTAGGTGGGGTCGACGAGCAGCACCCGGTCGTCCTCGTCGAAGAGCAGCACTCCGGCGGCGAGCGTCTCGGCCCGGGGCTCGGGAGTCTGGACGATCTGGCAGGCTCCGGCGGCTCCATTGCGCACGGCCTCCGCGACCTGTTCGGCGACCTGGCGGGGCGTGAGCCGGCTGGTGTCGATGACAAAGGCGTCCTCCCGCAGCCAGGGCAGCGCCGCTTGGTAGGGGGCTATGTGGTCCCGCGCCCATCGACGGACGGATTCGCTGCGCCCGGGGTTGTCAGCGTCCTCCACCCGGCCCGCTATCCGCTCGCGCAGTATCGTTTCGTCAGATGTCAGCAGGACATGTCGCACCTTGATCCGGCGAGCGGCGAGCGCCCCGAAGATCTCGTCCCGGTACTCCTGCCGCAGCAGGGTCATCGGCACGATGAGCACTCCGCCCAGCTCGGCGAGCAGCGCCGCCGCCGTGTCCGCGACCAGCCGCCGCCAGATCGGCAGGTCCTGGAAGTCGGTGACCTGGCCCAGTTTCTCGCGCGGCAGCAAGTGGCGCAGCGCCCCGCCGATGATCTCGGGGTCATAGAGATGGCTGTCCGGAATGAGCCCGGTCAGTTCCCTTGCCGTGCTGGTCTTTCCGCCACTGAACGCGCCGTTCAGCCAGACGATCACGGTTCCCCCTTCTCCGTCGGCCCCCATGACGTGCCCGGAACACCTTGCCACGGAAGTGCGTACGAGCGGCATGGTGCACCGACCTCGCCCCACCGCGGCCGTCCGGCCGGCTGTCGCCCCAGGCCGGGAGGCGTCACCGTCCCGGCGCCACCGCCCACAGCCCCGACTCCTGTGCCACCGCTGCCGCCGCCCCCACCAGCCCGGCGTCCGGGCCGAGCCGGGCCGGACGGACCTCGATGCCCGAGGTGTAGGTGAGCGTCGCATAGTCCCGCAGGCTGTCCCGCAGCGGACCGAACAGCACCTCCCCGGCACCCGCGACGCCCCCGCCGATCACCACGACCTCAAGCTCTACCAGCGCCGCCGTCGCGGCGATGCCCGCCGCCAGCGCCTGTGCGGCACGGGCGAAGGAAGCGAGCGCGGCCCGGTCGCCGGCGCGGGCCGCCGCCGCGACGGCGGCGGCGCTCAGGTCACCGTCCGGACCCGGGCTCCAGCCCGACTCCCGTGCCCGGCGGGCGATATTGGGACCGCTGGCGATGCCCTCGAGACAACCCCTGGCTCCGCAGGGGCAGATGGCCCCATCCAGATCGACGCAGATATGCCCGATATGCCCCGCGTTGCCGGTGGGTCCGGTGTGCAGTCGGCCGTCGAGCACCAGACCGCCGCCGACCCCGGTGGAGACCACCATGCACAGCGCGTTCGCATGCCCCCGCGCCGCACCCTGCCAGTGTTCGGCGGCGGCCATCGCGACCACATCGCCGACGAGCACCACCGGCAGCCCGCCGACCACCCGGGCCACTTCCGCGACCAGCGGATATCCGCGCCACCCGGGGACGTTGATCGGACTGACGGTCCCATGGGAGGCGTCCACCGGCCCCGCGCTGCCGATGCCCACGGCCCGCACCCGCGACCAGTCGGCGGACCGGACGAGCTCATCGAGCACGGCAGTCACCGCGCCCATCACCGTGGTGCCGTCACCCCCCGCGGGCGTCGGCCGCTGCGCACGCACCAGCAACCGCCCCCGAGCGTCCACCAGTGCACCGGCGATCTTGGTTCCGCCGATGTCGAGAGCGGCGATCAGGGCATCGAAATCGGTCGGCATGCGCGGTGGTCTCTCCTGCTCCATCGAGATCGGCGGGCAGCCGCACGGGGCGGCAGGGGTCGCTCGGACCGTCGGTATTCCGCCAGTCTCTCCAGAGTTGACAACGTTGTCCAGGCGCTGTGCCCGCCCTCCCACCAGGCGGCCGGGTGTGCCGGATCGCTGCGGTACGGCACACCCGTTGCAAAGGACCGCTCATGGGACCGCGGAGCCGGACCGGTCGGCTGCGCGACGGCGAGCGGCTCCATGGCATCCGGCCACGGGGCCTCCGCAAAAACCCGTTGGCGGACCACGGCGACCACTGCTACTTTTCCGGAGGCCGTGCGAGAGGACGAGGAGGTGGTACCCGTGAACGCAGTATCGACATGGGTGCTCCCCTCCGGGGTCACGGTCGGACGTTAGACAGGTCGTCCGGGAGCGCCGTTCCAGAGCACTCCTGAAAGGCACGACCATGCACTTCACTTCCGAACAGCGCCTCGACGACGGCGTCCTCGAGCGCGAATTCACCCTCGGCGAGATCCCCGGCACCCTGTGGACGCCTGAATCCGCCGCACCGGCCCCGCTGATCCTGATGGCCCACAACAACGGCCTGCCCCAGCGGGAACCCCGGCTGGTGGCCCGGGCCCGGCACACCGCGGCGCACGGCTACGCGGTAGCCACCATCGACGCCGCCGGGTGCGGCGACCGGCCCCGTTCCGCCGCCGACAAGCAGGCCCGCGCCGAGCTCCGCCGGGCGATGCAGGCCGGCGAGCCGGTCGACGAGATCTTCGAGTCCCTCGTCGGCCCACTGGTCGAAAAGGCAGCCCCGGAATGGCGAACCACCCTGGACGCCCTCCTTTCGCTGCCCGAGATCGGCGGCCCGGTCGGGTACTCGGGGTGGACCGCCCTCGGCATCCGCCTTGCGGCGGTCGAACCGCGCATCGCGGCCGCCGGCTTCTTCGCCGGAGGTTACGTGCCCCATGCCCAGCGCAAGGAGGCCCGACAGGTCACCATTCCGCTGCTGCTCCTGCTGCAGTGGGACGACGAAGGGAACCCCCGGCAGCGGGCCCTGGACCTGTTCGACGCCTTCGGCAGCAAGAAGAAGACGCTGCACGCCAATCCGGGCGGACACCTCGGCACCCCGTGGTTCGAGGCCGAGGACACAAACCGGTTCTACGCCCGGCACCTGAAGTGAGACCGGGCCGCCAGGCCGGCAGTAGACGATAGGCGAGGTCGGCCGGGACGCCACTCGTCGAGGACAGGCCCCGGCCCTCCTCGATGGTGGCGCCCGGCCACCAGCGCCTCCATCAACTGGGCCCACGCCGTGAGGCACTCGGCCCGTACCTTGCGGATCGCCGGGCAGGCAACCGACTCGACCACCAGCGCCGGGCCGGAAACCAAGCCCGAAGTACACGTCTCCGAAGTCCTGGCGACCTGCGCGCCCAGCAACATGGTCCTCGCATCTGGGGACAATGCTCAGTCGATACAGAACTCGTTGCCCTCGATGTCCAGCATCGGGATGCACGCATCATTGCCGTCATACAGCGTTTGCACGTGTACCGCACCGAGAGGAACCAGCCGCGCGCATTCGGCCTCAAGCGCGGCGAGACGCTCCTTACCCACGAGACCGGTGCCGACCCGCACATCAAGATGCACCCGGTTCTTGACGGCCTTCCCCTCGGGAACGCGCTGGAAGTACAGTCTCGGGCCCACACCTGAGGGATCTATACAGGCGAACCATGAATCCCGCTGCTCAGGTGGCTGCGCACGCTTGAAATCGTCCCAGGCGGCAAACCCCTCCGGCGGAGGCGGTACGACGTACCCCAACACTTCGCACCAGAAACGAGCGAGACGCTCAGGTTCTGCGCAGTCAAAGGTGACTTGGAACTGCTTGATCGCTGACATCGGCGCACCGTAGCAGCAGGCGGACATTGCCGCACGTCCCCCCGGGTGGACCTGCCCGCCCCCCAACGCGCCCAGGCCGCCTTACAGTCGAGCCCCAGCGCAGGCGGCTCCTCAACCATCAACGCGCCCCCAGCCCTTGGTTGACCCGGGCATGGACGAGGAACGCGCGCAGCCATTGCGTCAGCGCGTCGTCGACGGATTCCGCGGATGACAGCGTCTCGGCCGTCAAAGGAAGTGCTGGTCGGCGGAAGTACCCCGCCGGAGGCGGGGTACCACCGCGGCGTCCGGTCAGCGGGTGGCGAGGAACTCGAGCGTGTCGATCACCCGGTTCGAGAAGCCCCACTCGTTGTCGTACCACGCGACCACCTTGACGTGCCGGCCGTCGACGCGGGTGAGGGCCGAGTCGAAGATCGACGAGGCGGGATTGCCCGTGATGTCGGACGACACGAGCGGGTCGTCCGAGTACTCGAGGATGCCGGCGAGCGGCCCCTCCGCCGCGGCGCGGTACGCCGCCAGCACCTCGTCACGCGTCACGTCGCGGGCGACGGTCGTGTTGAGCTCGACGATCGAGCCCACCGGCACCGGTACGCGGATCGAGTCGCCCGACAGCTTGCCGTCGAGGTTCGGCAGCACCAGGCCGATCGCCTTGGCGGCGCCGGTCGTGGTCGGCACGATGTTGACGCCGGCGGCCCGGGCGCGACGGGCGTCGCGGTGCGGACCGTCCTGCAAGTTCTGCTCCTGCGTGTAGGCGTGCACCGTCGTCATGAACCCGTGCTCGATACCGGCGAGTTCGTCGAGCACCTTGGCCAGCGGCGCGAGCGCGTTGGTGGTGCAGGAGGCGTTCGAGACGATCGTGTGCACGGCCGGGTCGTAGGCGTCGGTGTTGACCCCGAACGCGAGCGTGGCGTCGGCACCGTCCGACGGCGCGCTGACGAGCACCTTCTTCGCGCCCGCGGCGAGGTGGGCGCGGGCGGCCTTGGCCGAGGTGAAGCGGCCGGTGGCTTCCAGGACGAGGTCGACGCCGAGTTCGGCCCACGGCAGCTGCGCCGGTTCGCGCTCGGCCAGCACCGTGATCCGACGGCCGTCGACGACGAGGGCGTCCCCGTCGACGGTCACCGGGCGCCCGAGCCGGCCAGCCGTGCTGTCGTAGGCGAGCAGCCGGGCGAGAGTGGCGGGCTCCGTCAGGTCGTTGACGGCGACGATCTCAAGGGTGCTGTCGCGCTCCAGCAGTGCGCGCAGCACATTGCGTCCGATGCGGCCGAATCCGTTGATGGCGATGCGAGTCATGAGTGATGCCCCTTCCCTTCGCCACCAGGGTCGCCCGCGGCACGTGCCGCCGACAGTGGCGGGATCGCCATGGTTCAAAAGGATCCCGCCACGCGGTGCCGGGCGGGTTACTCGCCTCGGGTGAAGGTGCGCCGGTACTCGCTCGGTGTGGTGCCGAGGATGCGCTGGAAGTGCAGGCGCAGGTTCGCGCCGGTGCCGAGCCCGACGTCGGCGGCGATCTGTTCGACGCTGCGCTGCGAGCGCTCGAGCAGTTCGCGGGCCAGGTCGATGCGGGCGCGCATCACCCACTGCATCGGCGTGTAGCCGGTCTCCTCGACGAAGCGCCGGGAGAACGTGCGCGGCGAGACCTCGGCCTGCCGCGCCAGTATGTCGAGGGTGAGGGGCTCGCCGAGCCGGTGCAGCGCCCACTCGCGGGTGGTGGCGAACCGCTCGCCGAGTGGCTCGGGGACGCTGCGCGGCAGGTACTGGGCCTGGCCGCCGCTGCGGTAGGGGGCGGCAACCAGACGCCGGGCCGCGTGGTTGGACGCGGCCACTCCGAGGTCGCCGCGCAGGATGTGCAGGCACAGGTCGATGCCGGAGGCGGCGCCGGCCGAGGTGAGCACGCTGCCCTCGTCGACGAACAGCACGTTCTCGTCGACCTGGACGAGCGGGTGCCTGGCCACGAGTGCCCGCGTGTAGTGCCAGTGCGTCGTGGCGCGCCTGCCGTCGAGCAGGCCCGTGGCGGCGAGCGCGAAGGCGCCCGTCGAGATGGCGGCGAGCCGCGCGCCCCGGTCGTGGGCGGCGATCAGTGCGTCGACGACGGCCTGCGGCGGGTCGTCGCGGTCCGGGAATCGGTAGCCGGGGACGAAGACGATGTCGGCCCACTCCAGCGCGTCGAGGCCGTGGGCGACGTAGTACGCGAGGCCATCGCCACCGGCCACGAGACCGGGTGTCGCCCCGCACACCCGCACCTCGTACGGCATGCTCGCGCGGGTCGTGAAAACCTGCGCGGGAATTCCGACATCGAGCGGCTTCGCACCCTCGAGCACAAGGACGGCGACGCGATGCAGGCGGGAGGCTGGCACAGGAAGAGGTTACGTGGGGCGTGATTGACCAGCAGGTATGCCCGCGCCGGGCCTGGCGTGAGGGCGTGGTGGCGGGGTGTCAGCCCGTCTCCGCCGATGCCGTGCCCGCCCACGCGATGTCGTCCACCGCCAGCCCCGGGTCACCGGCCAATGTCCCCGGAGTCATTCCGGTGAACGCCACGATCTCCCGGTGGAGATGGGACTGGTCGACGTAACCGCACTCCGCCGCGACCCGGGCCGCGCTGTCACCCGCGGTCAAGCGATGGGCGGCATGGCGGAAGCGGACCAGCGTCGCAGCGCGCTTGGGAGGCAGGCCGATCTGCGATTGGAACCGGGACCACAGGCGCCTGCGGCTCCAGCCGACCTCGGCCGCCAGATCCTCGACCCTGACCCAGCCGCGGCTGACGACGATCCGGTCCCAGGCCCGGATCACTTCCGGGTCCACCGGTGGTCCCGTCCCACGGCGACGGGAGAGCAAGGCATCCGTCAACACGAAACGGTCCTCCCACGACGGTGCATCGCCCAGTTGCTCCCGGAGCCGTGCCGCGTCCCGGCCCCACAGGTCGTCGAGGGCGACCACGGTACGGTCCAGCTCCGCCGGGCGGACACCCAGCACAGTGTGCGCGACCACCGGGGACAGGTGCACCTCTACGCACATGACGTTCTCGCCCCGCATGCGGACCGCACCAGGCACGAGCCCGGCGACGAGACTTCCGCGCTGTTGCCAACCGGTGGCGTCGCCCACGGCGAGCGAGCCGTCGCCGAACTCGACAACCAGAGTGACGGCCGGGTGCGGGATCACCGGCAGGTCGACAGGGCCCGCACTCCGGTCCCGGAATCCGGCCAGGCTGACGCCGGCCGTCCGGCTGGGCCTCAGCGGCCTCGCGACATCCCACCCGGCCCCGGCCCCACGCTCGTACTCGGTGGACGGCATGGCCCCATGCTAAGAGGAGAGCGCCTTGAACATTTGTCCAAGACGTCGGCGCGCAGCCACGGTGACAGTGGACTCATGAGCCACAACATCATCCAGGACGCCTTCCAGGCATTCGCCGGCAACAACCCTGACCAGATCTCTGCGGTCCTCACCGAGGACGCCGAATGGCTGTCACCCCCTGGAAACGCCACTGCCGTCGCGCTCAAGTCGACCAACCACATGGTGGGCAGGAAAGCAATCGTGCGCTTCTTCGCCGAGGACTTCCCCCGCCTGTTCGCGCGTGACGTCACCATGGCCTTCCACGGGTCCCACACCGACGGCGAGCGGGTGACCGTGGAGGCGACCATGACAGCGACGCTCGCCAACGGCAACCCCTACACCAACGACTACTGCTTCCTCTTTGAGCTCCGGGACGGGCTGATCCACCGCGTCCGTGAGTACGTGGACACAGCCCGCGGGCACCGCATGATCTTTGGCGAAGTTCCGGAGCAGACATCCCCGACTCGGCCGTGACCCACTGGAACCGATGCAACGGGCCTTTCCCCGGGTGGAGTTCCACACCTCCACCCTCACCCTCATGAAGACAACGTGACCTTGTACGCTGGTGCTCCGTGGCGGCAGGAAGGGAAACCATGGGGCATCTGGGGCATATGCGCTCGCTGTGGGCGAAGCGGACGTGACCGCCGTGCCCGAGACCCCGCACCGGCCGTCCTCCCGCTATGGCGCCCGCCCCACCATGAAGGACGTGGCCGCGCGCGCCGGTGTCGGGCTCAAGACCGTGTCCCGGGTGGTCAATGGCGAGCCCGGGGTCACCCCGGACACCGAGCACCGGGTCCGGGATGCGATCACCGCCCTCGGCTTCCGCCGCAATGACAGCGCCCGGGTGCTGCGCAAGGGCCGTACCGCCTCCATCGGCCTGATCCTCGAGGACCTCGCCGACCCCTTCTACGCGCCGCTCAACCGTGCCGTCGAGGAGGTCGCCCGCGACTACGGCGCACTGCTGTTCAACGGTTCCAGTGCCGAGGATCCGGCGCGGGAGCGCGAGCTGGCCCTGGCCCTCTGCGCCCGCCGCGTCGACGGCCTGGTCGTCATCCCGGCGGGCGATGACCACCGCTATCTGGAACCGGAGTTGGCGGCGGGGGTCGCCACGGTCTTCGTCGACCGTCCGGCCGGGCTGATAGACGCCGACGTGGTGCTCTCGGACAGCTTCGGCGGCGCTCGCGACGGCGTCGCCCATCTCATCGCCCATGGCCACCGCCGTATCGGCTTCATCGGTGACCGGCCGCACATCCACACCGCCACCGAGCGGTTGCGCGGCTACCGGGCCGCGATGGCGGCGGCCGGCCTGCCGGTGGACGACGCCTGGGTCTCTCTGGGCCCGACGGCCCCCGAGCGGGTACGGGCCGAGACGGAACGCATGCTGGCGGGCCCGCGCCCGGTCACCGCCCTGTTCACCGGCAACAACCGGGTGACGGCCACGGCCGTACGCGTCCTGGCCCAACTGCCGTGCCCGGTCGCCCTCGTCGGCTTCGACGATCTCGAACTGGCCGACCTGCTGTCCCCCGCGATCACGGTGGTGGCCCAGGATGCGGCCCAACTCGGGCGAACCGCCGCCGAGTTGCTGTTCCGTCGACTGGAGGGTAGCGGGGAGCCACCCCGGCGGGTGGAGCTGCCGACCCGGCTGATCGTACGAGGGTCCGGGGAGCTGCGGCCGGCGGGGTCGTGAGGTCCGTTGATGAGGACTTCCGGTTCCGGGCGCCTGTCCATGCCCCTATGCTCGGCCTTACCAGGGATGTGACGGCTCAGATCACGCAATGGGGGTTGCAACCATGCCCGCACCCAAGCGGCTTGATCCCTCCCCGGATATTGTCGCGCAGTACGCGGCGAAGGTCCGGGAGCTGCGACTGCGGAAGGCCTGGTCCCGGACCAGGCTCGGCAAGGAAGTGGCCCTGAGCTATAGCGCGATCGCGAAGTTCGAGTCCGGCGAGCGGATCCCCACACCGGATATCGCGAAAGTGCTGGACAGGGTGCTCAATGCGAAGGGCACTCTGCTCGAGGAGTGGGACAAGCTCAACGACGGCCCGGACGCACGCTGGGCCTGGCGGCTGCAGAAACTCGAAGCGAATGCGGGTGCCATCCGCCATCTGACCGCCGGTATTCCCGCCCTGCTCCAGACCGAGAACTACGCCAGGGCGATGCTGGCCCGCGGGATGGAATTCTTCGGGGGAAACCTCGACGAGAAAGTTCAGTACCGCGTGCGCAGGAGGGCGGTGCTCCATGGCCCCAACCCTCCGTCGTTCTCCGCTGTCATCAACGAAGCCGCACTATGTACGATCGCGAGCACTGCCGATGTCATGCGGGAACAGCTCAAACATCTCGTATACATGTCCGAGCAGCCACATGTGCACCTACGAGTCGTCCCGTTCGACAGCAATGGACTGACAGTTCACTCTCAGTTGACAGTCATATCCCCCCGGACAGGGAAGCGACCGACGCTCTACACAGTGACGTTCGAGCGAGGCATCTTCAGCACGAACCCCGGTGAGGTTGAACGTCACGACGCCTTATACGACCACGTGCAACGCGGGGCACTGACCGAAGTTGCATCAAGGACGTTCATTCGCAAGGTAGTTGAGGAGAAATATCCGTGTACATACCCAGGCCCGACCTGACCACGGCGATATGGCGCAAGAGCTCCTACTGCGGAGGCCAGGGTGACGGGTGCGTCGAAGTCGCCAACCAGTACCCCGACCTCATACCCGTGCGGGACAGCAAACTCGCTCCCACCCGCCGCCCCATCATCTTCCACACCGCAGCCTGGTCCGCCTTCATCACCGCCCTCGCCGCCGCCGACCGGCAGTGACGGCCGCTACCCCCTACGCCCCGCAAGCACCTCAAGTTCCGCCCGTGTCAGCCCCGTCAGCCGGGCGACCTCTCCCGCGCCGACCGCGCCGCAGTCCACGCCCCGCAGCACATACCCGCTCAACGCCCGTGCCGTCGCGGGTTCATCCAGCACCGTCCCATCCCCTCCCCCGCCCGCATACGCCACCAACCGGCCCGCCGCCGCCTCCAGCCCCTCCCGGTAGAACCCGTACACCGCCGCGTAGCGGCTCGGCAGATGGCCCGGGTGCATGTCCCAGCCCTGGTAGTAGGCCCTCGACAACGCCCGCCGGACCAGCCCGTGATGCAGTCGCCATGCCGCGTGCACCTGTTCCCGGGTGCCGACCGGCAGTACGTTCGTCGAGCCGTCCGACAGCCGTACACCCGTGCCCGCGACCGCCACCTGCATGACCGCCTTGGCGTGGTCCGCCGCCGGGTGGTCAGGGGACTGATGGGCGGGGCTGACGCCACACGCCGCGCTGTAGTCGAAGGTGCCGTAGTGCAGGGCGGAGACGCGCCCCTCCCCCGCCGCCACCAGCCGGGCGACCGTAGCGCGCCCGTCCGGGCCCAGGATCGCCTGGGTGGTCTCGATCTGGACCTCGAAGCGGATCCGGCCCGTCTCCAGGGCATGTGCCTTCTCGAACTCCTCGGCCAACCGGGCCATGGCCGCGACCTGTTCCGCGTAGGTGACCTTGGGGAGGGTGAGGACGAGGCCGAGGGGCAGGCCGCCCTCCGCCATCAGTCGGGTGAGGAAGATGTCGAGCGTCCGGATGCCCCGGTCGCGGACGTCGGCCTCCATGCATTTGGCGCGAATGCCCAGGAAGGGCGGGGCCGTTCCCTCACGGACGGCCGCGGCCAGCAGTTCCGCCGCGCGGGCCGCCGCCTCGTCCTCCTCGGCGTCGGGGCGGCGGCCGTAGCCGTCCTCGAAGTCGATGCGCAGGTCCTCCACCGGCTCATGGGCGAGCTTGGCCCGCACCCGGTCGTGGACGGGTACGGCCAGTTCGTCCGGCAGGCCGAGGGCGGCCGCCAAGGCGCCCGCGTCGGGGGCGTGTTCATCGAGGGCGGCCAGTGCCCGGTCACCCCACGAGCGGACGGTGTCCACGGCGAAGAGATCAGCGGGTACGTACACGGTGTGCACCGGCTGCCGGGTGCCGGGATCGCCCGGGTAGCGGCGCGCGAGCTCCTCATCGACTCCGGCCAGTCCGGCCGCCAGACGCTCGCCCATCTCCCTGCCGAAGGTCGTCGCCACCGTATGGTGCATCGCCCCACCCCCGTCGATTCAACAGTTCGTTGAAGCAATTCGCCGGATGAAGCTATCCGGGCCGCCGCCTGGCGGTCAACACCCCATGGAAAACGGGGTTCCCGCACGCCACCGCGTGCGGGAACCCCGGAACCCGGAAATCCAGGACCGCCCGGAAGGGTCACCCCTGGCGGGACTTGACCTCCTCGGTCAGCTGCGGCACGACGGTGAAGAGGTCGCCGACGACGCCGTAGTCCACCAACTCGAAGATCGGAGCCTCGGCGTCCTTGTTGATGGCGACGATCGTCTTCGAGGTCTGCATGCCGGCCCGGTGCTGGATGGCACCGGAGATGCCCGCCGCGATGTAGAGCTGCGGCGAGACCGACTTGCCGGTCTGGCCGACCTGGCTGGTGTGCGGGTACCAGCCGGCGTCCACCGCGGCGCGCGAGGCGCCGACGGCCGCACCCAGCGAATCGGCCAGCGCCTCGATGACGGAGAACTGCTCGCCACTGCCCACCCCGCGGCCGCCGGAGACCACGATCGCGGCCTCGGTCAGTTCGGGGCGGCCGGTCGACTCGCGCGGCGTGCGGGAGACGACCTTGGTGCCGGTGGACTTCGCACCGAAGGAGACGGCCAGCTGCTCGACGGCCCCGGCCGCCGGAGCGGCCTCGGGCGCCGGAGCGGCCTCGGGCGCGGCGGAGTTGGGCTTGACGGTGATGACCGCCGTGCCCTTGGTGACCCGGGACTTGGTGGTGTACGAGGCCGCGAAGACGGACTGCGTGGCCACCGGCCCCTCGGCCCCGGCCGCCAGGTCCACCGCGTCGGTGATGAGACCGGATCCGGTGCGGACCGCGAGGCGGCCGGCGATCTCCTTGCCCTCGGCGGAGGAGGGTACGAGCACGGCGGCCGGGGATACGGCCCGGTACGCCGCCTCCAGCGCGTCCACCTTGGGTGCGACGAGGTAGTCGGCGAACTCGGGCGCGTCCGCGGCGAGCACCTTCACCGCGCCGTACTCGCCGAGCACCTTGGCGGCCTCCTCGGCACCGGGGCCGAGGTGCACCGCGACCGGCTCGCCGATGCGACGGGCGAGGGTGAGCAGTTCGAGGGTGGGCTTGCGGACGGCGCCGTCCACATGGTCGACATAGACGAGGACTTCAGCCATGGGATTGCTCTCCTGCTTAGAGAATGGGGCGGTTGACGGTTCGTACGGACTCGGAAGCCTCAGATGAACTTCTGGCCCGCGAGGAACTCGGCGAGCTGCTTGCCGCCCTCGCCCTCGTCCTTGACGATCGTCCCGGCCGTGCGGGCCGGGCGCTCATTGGCCTCGTCGACCTTGCTCCAGGCGCCCTCGAGACCGACCTCGTCCGCCTCGATGCCGAGGTCGGAGAGGTCCAGCGACTCCACCGGCTTCTTCTTGGCGGCCATGATGCCCTTGAAGGACGGGTAACGGGCCTCGCCGGACTGGTCGGTCACCGACACCACGGCCGGGAGCGAGGCCTCCAACTGCTCGCTCGCCGCATCGCCGTCCCGGCGGCCGGTCACCTTGCCGCCGTCGACCGCGACCTCGGAGAGCAGGGTGACCTGCGGGACACCCAGGCGCTCGGCGAGGATCGCCGGGAGCACGCCCATGCCACCGTCGGTGGACGCCATGCCGCAGACGACCAGGTCGTAGCCGACGTGCTCGACGGCCTTGGCCAGCACCAGCGAGGTGCCCAGCACATCGGTGCCGTGCAGGTCGTCGTCCTCGACATGGACGGCCTTGTCGGCGCCCATGGACAGCGCCTTGCGCAGCGCGTCCTTGGCGTCCTCGGGGCCGATGGTCAGCACGGTGATCTCAGCGTCATCCGCCTCGTCGGCAATCTGCAGCGCCTGCTCGACCGCGTACTCGTCGAGCTCCGAGAGCAGGCCGTCCACGTCGTCGCGGTCGACGGTCAGGTCTTCGGCGAAGTGCCGGTCGCCGGTGGCGTCGGGCACGTACTTCACACAGACAACGATCCTCAAGCTCACGCCGGCTCTCCTACTGCATCGTCTCTTCGTAGCTGCCTTGCCAGGCAGCATAGGCGCCTTGTGGGGCGGATAACCGCTCGGTCGGGGCTTCACCTCGAGCAGAATGTTACTCGTCAGTACATACAGCCGTCCCACCGATTGCAAGGCCGGTGAACTGTGATCTGTCCAACGCGGGAGACCGGGACGTCTCAGTCCCGCAATCCGTTGAAGCGCCCCTGGTGGTAGAGGAGCGGACGGCCCGCCCCGGCGGGGTCTCCGGCGACCGCCTCGGCGAGCACCACCCGGTGGTCACCGGCCGGCACCCGGGCCACCACCCGGCACACCAGCCAGGCCAGCACGCCCTCCAGCAGCGGCACCCCCTCGGGGCCGGTGCGCCAGCAGGTGGGCGGCGCGAAGCGGTCGGCACCGCTGAGCGCGAAGGTGGCGGCCAACTCCCGCTGGTGCTCGCCGAGTATGTGCACCCCGACATGGTCCGCCTCGGCGAGGACGGGCCAGCTGGAGGAGCCGGTGCCGACGCCGAACGAGACCAGCGGAGGCTCGGCGGCCACCGAGGTCACCGAGGTGGCGGTGAAGCCGACCGGACGCGGGCCCCGCGCGGTGATCACGGCGACTCCGGCCGCATGGCGGCGGAAGACCGAGCGCAGCAGATCGGTGCCGGGGCGGGAGGCGCCCAGTTCGGGCGAGGCTGTCATGGGAGGTGTCCTTCCGGTGAGTTGAGCCGGATCGATACGGTCACGGTTGCTCACGGGTTGGGACATCGCGCGCGTCGCTGCGTACGCACCCGGCATCTCATATCGCCTCGCCGAGGGCCGCGATGACCTGAGCCTTGTGCGGTTGGCCCACGGCCCGGCGCACGATCCGCCCGTCCGCGTCGAGGACGAGCACGGTCGGGGTGGAGCCGATATCGAGAGCGCGCACCAGCTCGAGCCGTGCCTCCGCGTCGATCTCGATGTGCGCGACGCCCTCCACCATCGCCGCGACCTCCCCGAGGATGCGCCGGGTGGCCCCGCAGGGCCGGCAGAAGGCGCTGGAGAATTGTACGAGCGTGGCCCGCTCCCCCAGCTCCACGCCGATCTCGGCCGCGCTCAACCGCGCGGCCCGTGCACGGTCCACCCGCCTGGGCACCCTGGTCCTCCTTGTCGCCCGGTCCGGTCCGCCAGGTGCAGCGCCGACGGGGCGGCGGAAAATTCCGGCCCCGCGGCGCGGAGATCCGGCCGACGTGATGAGAATCTCCCGGCCGGTGATGTGCCCCGACTGGCCCGTGGGCCGGACATTCGGGCACGATCTGCCGGAAGCCACCAACTTACGGAAGCCATCGGCTTACGGCCGCGTAGCCTCGGCGGGAGGAACCCTCCCCAGGCTCTAAGGATGTCCCCGATATGGCAGAACTCGTCTACCCCCCGGTGATCGGTGCCGCCCGCACCATGTTCAAGGCGCTCGACCTGCGCTTCGATGTCCAGGGCACCGAGCACGTTCCGCAGCGCGGCGGGGCGGTCCTGGTGAGCAACCACATCGGGTACCTCGACTTCATCTTCTGCGGCCTGGCCGCCCGGCCCGCCAAGCGGCTGGTGCGGTTCATGGCGAAGGAGTCCGTCTTCCGGCACAAGGTGTCCGGGCCGCTGATGCGCGCGATGAAGCACATCCCCGTGGACCGCTCGGCGGGGGTGGGGGCGTACCAGCACGCGCTCAACGCCCTGCGCTCGGGGGAGATCATCGGCGTCTTCCCGGAGGCGACGATCTCCACCTCGTTCACCCTGAAGAACTTCAAGTCCGGCGCGGCGCGGCTGGCCCAGGAGGCGGGCGTGCCGCTGCTGCCCATGGCGCTGTGGGGCACCCAGCGGCTGTGGACCAAGGGGCACAAGCGGGACATGGGCCGCAGCCATATCCCGGTGGCGATACGGGTGGGCGAGCCGATGGCGGCCAACCGGGAGGAGCCCGCGGAATCCGTGACCGAACGCCTGCGCTCCCGGGTCCAGGGCCTGCTGGAAGCGGCCCAGCGCGCCTATCCCGTCCGCCCCAAGGGCCCCGAAGACACCTGGTGGGTCCCGGCCCACCTCGGCGGCACGGCCCCGACCCCGGCGGAGGCCGCGGCGGCCTCGAGCCAGGGATAGCAGGGACGGCATCCGGGGGGCGGTGAAGGCGCCGGCCGCCGGGAGGGCGGTCGGCGCCTGATGGGCCGGTACGGCTACTGCCGGGCCATCTCCTCCGCGACCGCGGCGGTGAAGGCATCGACATCGGCCTCGGTGGTGTCGAAGGAGCACATCCAACGGACGTCGCCCGCCGCCTCGTTCCAGAAGTAGAAGCGGTAGCGCTTCTGCAGGCGTTCGCTCACATCGTGCGGCAGCCGGGCGAAGACGGCATTGGACTGCACCGGGTGCAGCACCTGCACCCCGGGCACCGCCCGTACCCCCGCCGCGAGCCGGGTGGCCATGGCATTGGCGTGCGTGGCGCTGCGCAGCCACAGGTCACCCGAGAGCAGGGCCTCGAACTGGACCGAGACAAAGCGCATCTTGGAGGCGAGTTGCATGGACAGCTTGCGCAGATGCTTCATCGCCCGCACCGACCCCGGGTCGAGGACGACCACGCACTCCCCGTAGAGCAGGCCGTTCTTGGTGCCGCCGAAGGAGAGCAGGTCCACTCCGGCATCGGTGGTGAAGGCCCGCAGCGGCAGACCCAGCGTGGCCGCCGCGTTGGCGATGCGCGAGCCGTCGAGATGGACCTTCATGCCGCGCTCATGGGCGTGGTCGCAGATCTCCCGGATCTCCTCCGGGGTGTAGCAGGTGCCCAGTTCGGTGGTCTGGGCGAGCGAGACGACCTGTGGCTGGGCACGGTGCTCGTCGTCCCAGCCGAAGGCCTCGCGGTCGATCAGCCCGGGGGTGAGCTTGCCGTGCTCGGTCGGCAGCGTCAGCAGTTTGAGCCCGCCGACCCGCTCCGGCGCACCGCACTCGTCGACATGGATATGGGCGGTGTCCGCACAGATCACCGCGCCCCATCTCTCGCTGGCGGCCTGCAGGGCGACCACATTGGCGCCCGTGCCGTTGAACACCGGAAAGGTCTCGGCGGACGGCCCGAAGTGGGCGCGCATCACCTCCTGCAGATGCGCGGTGTACTCGTCCTCGCCATAGGCGACTTGGTGGCCCTCGTTGGCGAGGGCGAGCGCCGCCAGGATCTCGGGGTGGGCGCCCGCGTAGTTGTCGCTGGCGAAGCCGCGCAGTGCGGGGTCGTGGCGGCGTATCGCATCGGTTCCGCTCACGGTTGGGGAGTCAGCCACAGACGGGTTCCGTTCACTTCCGGCGCGGGCTTGTCCCAGACGCCGACGATGGCCTCGGCCAGGTCCTTGACGTCCGTGAAGCCCGCGAACTTCGCGTTCGGGCGCTCGGCGCGCATGGCGTCGTGCACCAGTGCCTTGACGATCAGGATCGCGGCGGCGGCGGGTGGGCCGCTCTCGCCGCCGGCCTTGCGGAAGGAGTCGGCGAGGGCCAGGGTCCATGCCTCGGCCGCGGCCTTGGAAGCGGCGTAGGCGGCGTTGCCCGCCGTGGGCTTGCTGGCGCCGGCGGCGCTGACCAGCAGATACCGGCCGTTGCCGGTGCGGGCCAGCGGGCTCTCGAAGGCCAGCGAGGTGTGCTGCACGGTGCGGATGAGGAGCTTTTCCAACAGCTCCCAGTCCGCGAGGTCGGTCTCGGCGAAGGTCGCCGAGCCGCGCCAGCCGCCCACCAGGTGGATCAGGCCGTCGATCCGGCCGAACTCCTTCTCGGTGCGGTCCGCCCAGGCGCGGGCCGCCGCCAGGTCGAGGAGGTCGACGGTGTCCCCGATGACGGTGGCACCGCCGTGTGCGTAGCGGGCCGCGTCGACGGCCTCGGCCAGCCGAGCCGCGTCGGCGTCGGCGGCGACGACCGTCGCCCCGGCCTCGGCCAGCCGGGCCAGGGTCGCACGGCCCGCCGGACCGGCCGCTCCCGCCACCGCCACGACAGCGCCGTCCAGCGGGCCATTGCCGTTCGTCGGAGTGCTCATGGCCGTCGCCTCCTTCTGCTTCCGCTCGCTCACGCGGCCACCTGCTCCCTGTCGGCGGTGATCCCCTTGGTGGAGGCGATCACGCCGCGCAGCTTCTTGGCAAGGGCCTCGTAGAACATGCTGAGCGGGAACTCGTCCGGAAGCACGTCGTCCACGAGCTTGCGGGGCGGCTGGGTCAGGTCGAGGGCTTCGGCGCCCTTGGCCCATACGGATCCGGGGTGCGGAGCGAGGTAGGTGGAGACGAGCTCATAGGCGGCGAACCAGTGCACGAGTTTGGGCCGGTCGATGCCGTCGCGGTAGAGCCTCTCGATCTCGCCGCACAGCTGGTTGGTGACCTGGGGAGCGCGGTCCCAGTCGATATGCAGGGTGTTGTCCGTCCAGCGTACGACGTCGTGCTGGTGGAGGTAGGCGAAGAGCAGCTGACCGCCAAGGCCGTCGTAGTTGCGGATCCGCTGGCCGGTCACCGGGAAGCGGAACATCCGGTCGAAGAGGACCGCGTACTGCACATCGCGGCCCTGGGCATAGCCGTCGGCTTCAAGCTTCACGGCCTCCTTGAAGGCGGTGAGGTCACAGCGCAGCTCCTCCAGGCCGTACATCCAGAATGGCTGCCGCTGCTTGATCATGAAGGGGTCGAACGGCAGGTCGCCATGGCTGTGGGTGCGGTCGTGGACCATGTCCCACAGGACGAATGCCTGCTGGCAGCGCTGCTGGTCGCCGAGCATGGCCTGGATGTCGGCGGGGAGCTCCAGTCCCAGGGCGGCGACGGCGGCCTCGGTGACACGGCGGAAGCGGGCCGCCTCCCGGTCGCAGAAGATGGCTCCCCAGGTGAAGCGCTCGGGTGCCTCGCGGACCGCGACGGTCTCCGGGAACAGGACGGCCGAGTTGGTGTCATAGCCCGAGGTGAAGCCCTCGAAGGTGATGCCGACGAAGAGCGGGTTGTCGTAGCGGATGGCTTCCAGCTCGGCGAGCCACTCGGGCCAGACGACGCGCAGGACGACGGCCTCGAGGTTGCGGTCGGGGTTGCCGTTCTGCGTGTACATGGGGAACACCACGAGGTGCTGGCGGCCGTCGGCACGCTGTGCGGCGGGCTGGAAGGCGAGCAGCGAGTCCAGGAAGTCCGGCACCCCGAAATCGGTGTCGGCCCAGCGGCGCAGATCGGCGATGAGCGCCGAATGATAGGCGGCGTCGTGCGGCAGGAGCGGCGAGAGCCGCTCCACGGCGGCGATCACACGATCGAACTCGGCACGCACGATCTCGCCCGGCGGTGCGCCCTCGGCCGCGAGCGGAATCGAGCCGTCCGGCGACTGCCAGGGCCGGATCGTCTCCACGGCGCTCTTGAGCGCCGCCCAGGCGGGGTGCTCGATCACGCGATCCACGGGCAAAACGCCGGTGCCTATCGCCCCTGACGCAAATATTTCCGTCATGACTTCCCCTCCTCGAGAGAACCTGGCGTTAAGACACCGTATCCATGTGAGGTTCTTCTCCTCAAGAGGAGAGGCAGTAAATTATCCTGCCGGACCCCCGGTCCGGCCGTCGATTTTCCTGTTGCTCACGATCGTTTGCGGCTGATTCACGGGCGCCCGTCACTTGCCGCACAGTCTCCCCCGGGACCGTCCTAGCCGGGTTCCGGCCATCGCCCGACCGCTCCCCCGTTCCCCACTGCCCCCGGTGCCCTCGGTGTCACCCGGGTCACACCGGGGGATCGCACTACGTCACCAAAGGTCCTTGATCAGCAGCTCGAATTCGAGGTCGGTCCGCCGGGGAACGCCGAACCGCTCGTCGCCGTAGGGGAACGGAAGCATCCGCCCGGTGCGCCGGTAGCCGCGCCTCTCGTACCAGGCGATCAGCTCGTCGCGCTGCCGGATGACGGTCATGTGCATCTCGTCCACGCCCCATTCGGCGCGGGCCAGTCGCTCCGCCTCCGACATCACGGTCCTGCCCAGCCCGCCGCCCTGCATCGACGGCCGGACGGCGAACATGCCGAAGTAGGCGTGCGCACCGCGGTGTTCGAGCTGGAAGCAGGCCGCGGCCTCGCCATCGATCTCCACGACCAGCAGGCGGCTGTTCTCGTCGGCGATCACGCCCAGGACGCCGTCGGGGTCGGTGCGCTGGCCGTCGAGCAGATCGGCCTCGGTGGTCCAGCCCGCACGGCTCGCGTCACCGCGGTAAGCCGAATCGATCAGCTGGACCAGGCCGGGCACATCGGCGGCGGTCGCGGTCCGGAAGGTCGGGGTTGCCATCGTTCCGTGGATCCTCTCCATGCGGCTTCGGGCCTGGATACGGCCTGGCCCGAGCCTATCCGCAGGGAGTTGCGTACAGTCTGCGGGCATGGCGCACGTATTGAGCAGCCGAGTACTGTTGCGGCCGACCGATCCCGAGCGGTCCCGGGCCTTTTACGGCGGGGCACTGGGGCTCGCCGTCTACCGCGAGTTCGGCGCCGGCCCCGAGCGCGGCACCGTCTACTTCCTGGGCGGCGGATTCCTGGAGATCTCGGGGCGCTCCCCGGCGGCGCCCGCCCCCGGGCTCGAGCTGTGGCTCCAGGTGGCGGACGTGGCCGAGGCCCACCGGGAGTTCCTCCGGCGGGGCGTGGAGATCCTGGAACCTCCCGAGTGCAAGCCCTGGGGTCTGCTGGAGATGTGGATCGCGGATCCGGACGGGGTGCGCATCGGGGTGGTGGAGGTGCCGGAGGGGCATCCGCTGCGCTACCGGCCGGGCATCTGACGCTTGCGCGGGCGCACACCATGGGGTGGCCGTGCTCCCCTCGTGCGCCCGTGCGCTCCCGTGTGTACGCCCCGAGTTGGGCATCCTTCCGGGGTAGGCGTGCGCCCCGGGGAGGTGTGCCGTGCATGGACCGCCACTGGTCGGCTGGTTGCTGGTGGTGCTGTGCGCGGCGACGGGCGCGTACTGCCTGCACAGAGCGCGGGCCGGCGGGACAGGGGAGCGCCGGGCCGCGCGCGGCGACGCACTGATGGGGCTGGGCATGGCGGTCATGGCGCTGCCGGTCCCGGCGGCGGCCGCCCGGCCCTGGAGCGCGGCCCTGTTCACCGTCGTCTTCGGGGCCGCCGGGCTGCGTGCGCTGGTGCCGTCGCGCAGCCATGGGGGCACCCGTCATCTGCACCACGCCATAGGGGCGTTCGCCATGGTGTACATGGCTCTCGCCATGCCCGGTGCCTCGGCCGGCGGGCACGGCGGGCACACCGGAAGCGGGCACCTGCCGGCGGGAGTTCCCTTGCTGACCGGGGTGCTGCTGGCGTATTTCGCGGTCTATGTGGTGCGAACGGCGGTCGGCATCCTGGCCGTTCCGGCCGCCGCCCATGGCGCGGTGGCCTGGTCCGGCGGGCCGGAGCCGCGGGTCCGGCCGGAGCTGACCCGCGCCTGCCGCCTGTCGATGGGCATAGGAATGCTGGCGATGCTGCTGGCTTTGTGAAGTACGCCTCAGTGGCGTGCGTCACTTCGCCTGCCGCCCCATACCGGCCGTGCGCGTCCCGCTCATAGGCTGACGCCATGATGGTCCCGCTCGCCCTACTGGTTCTCGGCGGGCTGGTCGCGGCAATGGCGCCGCGCGTGCTGGCCCGTGCCGACTGGCCGGACCGTGAACCGGTCCTGGCCCTGTGGGTGTGGCAGTGCGTGGTGGCGGCCGTGTTGCTGTGCTGTGTGCTCGCCATGGCGCTGAGCGCCGCCGCTGCCTGGGAGGCAGTGCGCGGCAATGTTTTTGCGCCCGCGCCCAGCGGGGTGGTGGAGGCGTATGCGCTCACCGCCTACGGCCATTGGGCCGCTTCCCTGGCGGTCACCCTCGCCTGCGGTGCGGCATGGACCGCGGCGATGCTGACCCGGGAGATCCGCGGGGCGCGGGCCCGCCGCCGACAGCGTCGCGCCGAGTTGCTGGTGCGCTCCCCCCGGTTGCCCGGCGAGGAGCCGGAGGCGGACCGGCTGGTGCTGCTGGAGGGCGACCGGGCCGACGCCTGGCTGTTGCGCGGTGGTGCGACGCCGCAGCTGGTGATCACCACAGGGGCGCTGCGACGGCTCAGCGGTTCCCAGTTGGATGCCGTACTGGCGCATGAGCAGGGGCATGCCCGGGCGCGCCACGACTGGCTGCTGCACAGCTCGTCCGCGCTCGCCACCGGCTTTCCCCAGGTGCCCGTCTTCGGCGCGTTCCGCGACCAGGTGCACCGGCTGGTGGAGCTGGCGGCGGACGATGTGGCCTCCCGGCGCTTCGGCCGGCTGACGACCGCGCTGGCGCTGGTCGAACTCAACGAGGACCGCGGGGTGTTCGGCCCCTGCCCGGCCCAGCTCTCCCAGGTGCCGAGCCGAGTGCACCGGCTGCTGGCGCCCGCCCCCCGGCTGAGCACGGCCCGGCGGCTGCGGCTGACGGCCATGGCGGCGCTGGTCCTCGCCGTGCCACTGCTGGTGACGTTCGTCCCGGGGCTCAGCGCGCTCGGCTGAGCCGGTCCAACTTCTAGTGGGCAGCGGTCAGTTCCTCGATCCGCTCGGGGAAGTCCGGCTGTGGCAAGGGAAGGTCGACCTCGTCGACGAATCCCAGGGCATCGGGGACAAAGGCGATGACGGCGGTCGCGGCCGGTGAGAAGACGAAGACCTCCCCGCCGTCACGCAGGCCGTCCAGCATCTGCAGGGCCGTATTGAGGTCATTGCGGTCGATCTCTTCGGGGATCTCCGGAATCAGGGATTCCAATCCGGCCTGGCGACGCCAGAGTTCCGCTTCGCGGCGTTCGCCCAGCGCCATATGGTGCAGATACAGGCAGCAGGCGGCCCCGGTGGCATCGGCCCCGGCCGCGAACTGCCACCAGAATCTGGCGCTGTCCTCCCGGTCGGCCAGCTGCAGGACGCAGCCGAGGACCAGCGCGCCATCGGGCTCCAGCAGTCGGTGGGCGAGAAAGGTGCCGAGTTTCTGCAGATCCTGGGCCACCACGGTCTTGCACAGAGTGCGCAAACGGCGATAAAAGGCGCGATGCGGAAGGTAGTTGCGCTGGGCGGCCCGGGCGGCCGCGGTGCGCGCGGGTTCCATCTGGTCGTCGAAGTAGAGGGCCCCGTGCCACATGCGTTCGGTGAGCCGCGCCGCGAGCCGGGCCTCGGCCCGGTCGAGGTCACCTCCGGTGTAAGGGCGCCGGTCCAGGCGGGCCTTGGCCAGCGCGTGGTCGAGAGATCCGGTCACCGGTGCTCCTCTTCCTTCTCCAGTCCGAGCGCGTCATGCAGGCGATGTCTGGCGTGCCGGGCGGTGGAGCGCACGCCGCCCTGGGTGATGCCCATGATGTCGGCGGTCTCGCGGACGCTGTAGCCGAGGCAGTAGTGCAACACGATGACATCGTGCTGGCGGGCCGGTAAGGCGCAAATGGCCTTGTAGATGGAGAGGCTCTGTTCCAGCTCGCCGATCGGGTCGGCCGCATGGCACAGTGCGGTGGTCTCGAAGACGGCCGTGTCGATGACGGTGGGGCGCCGTCCGCGGGCCCGGGCGCAGTCGATGGTGCGGTGCCGGACCACCGCCCAGGCATAGGCATTGGGGTTCTCCGCCCGCAGCACATCGCCCCAGACGAAGTAGAGGTCTTCAAAGGCCTGGTCGACGGCTTCTTCGGCATCGTGGCGGTTGCCGAGATAAAGCTCGGCCCAGTGCACATAGGCGCTGCGGTAGAGCTGGTGGAAGGCCCGGTAATCGGCAGGTAGTTCGGTCATGGGAAGCGTACTCGTAGGGCAGGAGAAGGTCACCTTTCGCCTCCCCGCCGCCGGTGCGGACCACGGCGCAGCTCGCTGATGCCGATGGCCGCTGCGCTCGGCAGATCGCCTGCGTGGTGTGGGTTCACGGAACTGGTGGTCCCTCCGGTTGTGACGGTCGTAACCGGGCGTGGCGTCCGTTCCCCTCGTCCGCCCCGGCCCGGGAGGGGACATCCTTCTCCCCCTCCGCCGTTAATGGCGTTCATTGAGGGAGGTTTGTGCATCGAGCGCCCGTAAAATCTTACGGAACGTTGCCGTCCGGTAACTCCTCTGCGAGATACGGCAGTCGATCGTCCGGATGCGTCTTCCGGTTGAAGTGATGGTGAGTAAGGTGTGACCTGCTGCCGGTGCGAACGGTGAGCACACTCGGCCGGACCCGGCATCAGCGGAGCGCGCGATGACGGGCCGGGCCGTCGATGAGGTGGCGGGTGATGATGGGCGCGGGCGCGTTCGAGGGCCGGTATGTGTGGCATCCGGCCGCCGACGACCACCAGTTGGCCCAGGCGTGTGTGGACGTCCAGGCCGGGCTCTGTCACAGCGCGCTCGCCGTGCTGCAGGACACCCAGCGGGACTTCGGGGTGCGGGCCCATCGGTCGCTGGTCCTGGCCGCGGTGCTGCTGATCGCCACCGTGTGGTGGTTCACCACCGCCCGACGACGCTTCAAGGGACCGGTGAGCTACGGCAGTCCCGACGAAGTCGCCGCCATGGACCTCATCTGACCGTGCGGATTGACCCCTCTCTCCCGGACTCTCCCGAAAGGACCACCGAGCACCATGATTCCCCCGACCGACCGGCTCACCGTCAACCGCGCCTCCCTCGACGAATGGCGGCAGGCGGTCGCCTGGGCCACCGAGGAGGGCTGGAACCCCGGCCGCGGCGACCACGCCTGCTTCCACCCCACCGACCCGGACGGCTTCTTCCTCGGGCGCCTGGACGGCGACTCCCGGCCGGTCTCGGCGATATCCGTGGTCACCTACTCCCCGCAATTCGCCTTCCTCGGCTTCTACTTGGTCCACCCCGACCACCGCCGCCGCGGCCTGGGCCTGGCCACCTGGCAGGCCGCCTTCCCCCATGCCGCGGACCGGACCGTCGGGCTGGACGCCGTGCCCGCCCAGCAGAACACCTATCGGCGCGCCGGGTTCACCCCCGCCTACCGCACCCTCCGCTACGGTGGCCACCCGGTCCGCGCCGCCGCTCGCCCCGACGGCCCGGTGGCCGTCACCCCGGACCACCTCGACGCCATCACCGCATACGACCGGCAGTGCTTCCCCGCCGAGCGCGCCGGATTCCTCGCCCGCTGGCTGACGGCCGACGGCCACACCGCCCGTGTCCTGCTGCGCGAAAGACGCGTCACCGGCTATGGAGTGATCCGTCCCGCCGTCGAAGGGCACCGCATCGGCCCGCTGTTCGCCGACACCACCGAGGACGCCGAGGCGCTCTTCGACGCGCTCGCCGCCCACCTCGCCCCGGACGAGCAGGTGTCCCTGGACATCCCCGAGCCCCACGCCACCGCCTGCGCGCTGGCGGAGAGCCGCGGCCTGACGGCCGACTCCCTGACCGTGCGCATGTATCACGGCCCCGCTCCCCTGACCCCGGTGGACCGTACCTTTGGCGTCACCACCCTTGAGCTGGGATAGCGGCATCGCCGATGGACCAGGACACCCCCTAGGAGCGCACTGAAGATCTATGCCGGGCTCGCGACGCCCGGCACGCACATCTGCCGCGTTGGCCGAATCCGCCGATAGAAACGCACTATCGG
>NZ_JBDJPF010000042.1:0-60299 GCF_054957865.1 Streptomyces xingningensis | reverse complement strand
GCCCTGGACGTGCTCACCGCCGAGAACCTGCGCGGCGAACTGCTCGAACTGTGGGAGTCCGGGCTCTTTCCCACTCGCGCCATCGTCCTGGTCACCCACAACATCGAGGAGGCCGTGCTGATGGCCGACCGGATCGTGGTCCTCGGTTCCCGGCCCGGCACCCTCCGCGAGACCTTCGACGTCACCCTGGAGCGTCCCCGGGACCGCGAGTCCGCGGCCTTCGAGGAGCTCATCGAGCGCGTCTACCGCACCATGACCGGCCGCGACGGCGAGGCCCGGGTCCTGGGCCGTGCGGAGACCGTGGCGGCCGGGCGGCCCACCCTCGCCGACACCCCGCTGCCCCGCGCGGGGGTCGACGGGCTGGCCGGTCTCGCCGGTCTGGTCGCCCATCGGGGCGGCGGCTGCGACCTGGCCGGCCTCGCCGAGGACCTCGGCCTGGAGATCGACGACCTGCTGCCACTCGTCGACGCCCTCGAGCTGCTCGGCCTGGCCGGGACGAGCGAGGCCGAACTACGGCTCACCGAGCGCGGCGGCGCGTTCGCCGAGGCGGACGTCCAGCAGTCCAAGAGGATCTTCGCCGAGGCGGCCGGGGAGGTGCCGCTGGTCCGGCTCATCACCACCGGCCTGCGCCAGAACCCCACCGGCACCCTGCGCGCGGGCTTCTTCCGCGATCTGCTGGCCCACCACTACACCAGCGAACAGGTCACCGAGCAGCTGGAGACCGCCACCGACTGGGGCCGCTACGCCGAGCTCTACTCCTATGACGCGGACCGGCAGGAGTACCGGCTCGACGACTGCCCTAGTGGTCGGTGACCGGCCGCCGGGCGTGCACGCGTACGCCGCGGACCGGGACCGGCTGTTCCTGCGCGACGGACGCGGGTTCCTCCGCCAGGCCCGGCCCGGGCACGCCGTCGGCCGAGGCCGATGCGACCAATGACGCCTCTTCCAGCAGCCCTCGCACATGCGGCCCGGCGACCCGGTAGTAGATCCGGGTGCCCTCCCGGCGGGATGCCACCAGGCCGGCCGAGCGCAGCTTCGCCAGGTGCTGGGAGACCGCCGCGACATGGGCGCCCAGCAGCTCCGCGAGGCTGCCGACCGGAAGCTCCTGCCGGCTCAGCGCCCACAGCAGCCGGTACCGCGACGGGTCGGCCACGGCCTTCAGCATCGCCACCGCTCGTTCGGCAGCGGCTGAATCCCATGCGTCGGCTGGTGCTCCCATCCCGACATCGTAACCGCCGGTGGACGAAGCCCCCCGAACTCCTCGCTCAGGGGCTGACCGGATCGAAGCCGTAGCGCGGCGGCTCCCCCGGTGTGCGCCGGTAGACGTAGAGCGCCTGGACCTGCACGCCGTCCGGAGCATCCGCGGCCGGGCAGGGGTGCGTCACCTGGAGCACCATCGGGCGCCCCGTCACCCGGACGCACAGCCCGTCGGCCGGACCTCCGTCGAGCATCGCGCTCTCCCCGAGCTCTGACACGCCACCCTCCCGCGTCGGCACGACAATCATTTTGGCTATTGCGCAAGCAATGAACTGTAACCTGCCACGGCATGCCCGTTCCAAGCAGCACTCGATCCTGGCGACACCGCCGGCCCAGGAGGCTCTGACCGTGGGAACCTCGCTCCTGCAATCGCCGCTCCGCCGCCCCGCGTTGCGGGCGCTCGGCCGTTCCTCGCCGCTGTGGCGCCTGGACTGGGTCCTGCTGGGCGCCGTGCTGGCCCTGGGCGGCATCGGCGGACTGCTGACCTGGTCGGCGACGCTGCACCGGCAGGACGTCACGGGCGGGGATCCCAACAGCTATCTCAAGCGGCATCTGCTCAACCTGCTCGTCGGGCTGGCCCTGTGCGGGGCCGTCAGCATCGTCGACTACCGGCGGCTGCGTGGCTATGCGCCCTTCTTCTACGGGGCCTCGCTGCTGTTCCTGATCACCGTGCTCACCCCGCTGGCCAGCACCATCAATGGCGCGCACTCCTGGATCGTGCTCGGCGGCGGCTTCTCCCTGCAGCCCTCGGAGTTCGTCAAGCTCGCCCTCGTCGTGATGCTGGCGGCGCTGCTGGCCGAGGCGCGGGACGCCCGGGACGGCATCGCCCCGAGCGGACGTCAGATGCTGGTGGCGCTGGCGCTGTTCGGGGTGCCCGCCATGGTGATCATGGCCAGCCATGAGCTGGGCACCAGCCTGGTGCTGGCGGCCATCACCGCCGGACTGCTGTTCACCGCCGGAATTCCCGCCCGGCAGCTGGCCGTTCTGGCCATCGTGGCCACGGTCGTGATCGCCTCCGTGTTTGCACTGCACCTGCTCAGCCCGTACCAGCTCAACCGGTTCGCCGCCTTCGCCGATCCCCAGCTCGACCCGTCCGGGGTCGGCTACAACACCCATCAGGCCCGGATCGCGATCGGCTCCGGCGGACTGCTCGGCCAGGGGCTGTTCCACGGCTACCAGACCAATGGCGGGTTCGTCCCCGAGCAGCAGACGGACTTCGTCTTCACCGTCGCGGGCGAAGAGCTCGGCTTCCTGGGCGCCGGGGCCGTCATCGCCCTGCTCGGTGTGGTGCTGTGGCGCGGCCTGCTCATCGCCCGGCGGGCGGGCGACATGTTCGCCACGCTGCTGGCCATCGGCGTCGTGTGCTGGCTGGGCTTCCAGTCGTTCGAGAACATCGGGATGACGCTGGGCATCATGCCGGTCGCCGGAATCCCGCTGCCGCTGGTGTCCTACGGAGGATCCTCGATGTTCGCCGTCTGCGGTGCCATCGGGCTGCTGCAGTCCGTACGGGTCGACACCAAGCGCCCGCGCAGCGGCTGACGGGTCCCCGTCGCCGGGCCGTGCTCACGCAGCCAGTGCGAGCGCGCGCCGAGGACGCCCAGGGCCAGCGCGACCAGGTGGCCAGCGTCGGCCAGTTGATGGTCGACCACCCACGCCACCACCAGCAGCGCGGTGAGCGCCGGGAGACCGTAGCGCCTGGTCCGCCCGCCCCCGAGCGCCAGCAGGCAGCCGAGGGTGGCCACCAGGCCATAACTGATGCCCACGTCACGGGCCCTGCTGAGGATGCCCGGCAGCTGGGCCAGGCGCATCAGCCACATCGCCCCCTCGGTGAGCAGGGTCGCGGCCAGGTGACCGAAGAGGAAGACGCCCATGCCGCGCGCGGTGCCCCAGCGCCACTCCGCGATCCCCAGCACCGCGGCCACCGCGCCGATGCCCAGCAGCACCGGCACCCCGTCCACCACCAGGCCGCTGGCGAGCAGCGTGTACCACTTGCCCACCTCGAGATGGTGGACATTGCTGCTGATGTGCCGGACGAAGCGGGCCTGTTCGGCCGACGGCTGGGCGGCCATCCAGCCGGCCGTGGCCAGCAGCAGCGCCACATACACCGCTGTCGCGGGCAGCCGTCGCAGCAGAGCCGGCATGTGCCCCACCCACCCGCTTCCGGTCGATCTCGTCCGGGCCGTCCAGGGGGCCCGAGAGGAAACCGCACCTTAACCCAGGCGGGCGTCACAAAGAGATAAACGGCTGGTCAGCGCGCATCCGGACCGGGGAAGACGCGCTCCAGGGCCTCCCAGCCACTGTCCCGGGCGCGCTCGGCCGCCTCTGCCCGGCCGCCGCCCCGCAGCCCGAACAGCCGCTTGGCGATCAGCAGATAGACCAGGACGGCCAGGTTGATCACCAGGGTGCAGACCTTCAGCGGGCTGATGTGCCCGGTCAGCTCGTAGACCTCGGGGACGAGCAGCACGGCGGTCGCCACAAAGGTGAGGTACTCGGCCCACCGCTCGGCTCGCCACAGCCCGATCGCCTCCACGCCCTCGAGCACCGCATACGCGGCGATGACCAGGCCGATCACCCATAGCGTCCGGGTGTGTGCGTCGAAGGCCTTCTGCAGTTCGCCCAGCAGACCGTGGCCGTGCCGCCCGCTCGGGCCGCCGACGCCGTTCTGCAGGTCGTCGACGATCCGGTAGAACGGGCCCCGGAGTCGTTCCCGCTCATGCGCGAAGAAGAAGACGGCGACGGCCAGCACGCCGAGCACCAGGAAGTGGATCAACCGGTCGATGGCGATCAGCCGCAGCACATAGCGGTCCCGCAACGCCTTGCCGCGCAGCGGGAGTTCGATCTCGGTGCGGTGGTGCGGGATCTCCCGTTCCGGCTGGTCCGGCGGGGGCAGCGGCAACCAGGCGTCACAGCGCAGACAGCGGTGCCACCGGGCCCCTTCGCCGTGCTCGCGCACCAGCAGCGCATCGTCCGGCCGTACGTTCGCGGCATCGGTGCCGATCAGCCGGTGGCCGTGCAGTCCGCACCCGATCAGCTCGTAGTGCAGCCGACGCCGCTTCGGCCGCGCCCCCGGAGCGGGCACCAGACCCGGTTCGTCCGCCACCCGTTCCCCCTTTTTCCGTGCTGTACCGCGGAGGATTGTGGCGGGTCGTCGTGCACGGCGCGCGGTGCTTGGTGACAGCCGACCGGAAAGCGGAGCTTCCCATGACCCTCCCATGGGTGATGCTTGGCCCAACACCCAGCTTTCTTTTGGGATCGCAAAGAGGCAGCACCCGCTCTCTGATCGTCTTCGGGCGTCACTACGCTGGTCGTTCGTGGCCATGGCAAACGCACTCCCCGAGCTGACGTCCGCCCGGCTGCTCGGCACCTGGCAGGCGGACCCGTTCGGGCTGGCGCTGATCGCGGTGCTGGGCGGTCTGTACGCATGGGGGGTCGTCCGGCTGGCGCGGCGCGGTGAGCGCTGGTCCCCCGTCCGTACGGCCGTGTTCGCGCTGCTCGGGCTCGGCATGATCGCCGCGGCGACGATGTCCTCGCTGGCGGTCTACGACCGGGAGCTGTTCTGGCCCGCCGCCGTGCAGAACATCGTCCTCGACCTCATCGCCCCGCTCGGGCTCGCCCTGGGCGACCCCCTGGCGCTGGCCCGTCGGGCGCTGCCCGCGTCCGGCGCCGAACGGCTGGCCCGCGCGATGCGCGGGCCGGTATCGCGTCTGCTGACCTTTCCGCTGGTGAGCACGGCGCTGGTGCTCGGCTCCGAGCTGGGCATCTATTTCACGCCATACTTCGAGGCCGCGCTGCGCAATGAGACCGTCCACCGGCTGATGTATCTGCAACTGCTGGTGTCCGGGTGCCTTTTCGTGCTGCCCATGCTCACCCGTGAGGAGCTGCTGCCGCCCTGGTGCAGTCACCCGGTCCGGGCACTTCTGGTCTTTGTGGACGGGATCGTCGACGCGGTGCCCGGCATCGTGGTGATGACCAGCGGGACGCTGATCGCGGGCGACTGGTACGGGGCGCGGCAGCGCGACTGGGGGCCGGGCCCGGACCGGGACCAGGTGCTCGGCGGCGGGCTGATGCTGGCGATCGCGGAGCTGGTCGGGCTGCCGTTCCTGATCGCGGTCTTTGTGGAGTGGCTGCGCACGGACCGCGCCAGAACGGCCGAACTGGACCGCCGGCTGGACACCGAGCTGGAACGGGTGCCGGTGCCCCCGCCGCCCGAGCGCGAGACGGCGCGGGCCACGGAACCGGAACTGACCCGTCCGTGGTGGGAGACCGACCAGGGTGTCGTCGGCGAGCGCTACCGCCGGAGCCGCGAATCCGGCTGAGGGGTCAGCGGGTGCCCTGGGCGGTCTCGATGTTCTGGTGCAGGTCGCCGGTGGCGTCGACCGCCGCCGCACCCGAGCCGAGCAGGCACGCGCCCAGCAGCACGGCGACGCACCGGACCGGCCAGGTGGCGCGCCGCGGAGCGGTGGAGCCGGCCAGCAGCGCCGTGACCCGCCGGGGCACCGGCCCCGCGACCGCGGACAGCGCCGTCGCGGGCCGCCCCGGGCCGGGCGCGGCGGAGGCGGCGAGGGCGGCCCGGCCCACCGCGCGGGCCACCAGCCGCCGGTCGCCCACCACGCTCGCCGCCGCCTCGTCCGCCCAGCGCTCCAGCTGGAAGGCGAGCGGGGCGCGCAGGGCGCGCAGGGCGGGGTGCAGACAGCCGGCGAGCTCGGTGGCCAGCAGCAGGACATGGTGGCGGCCCGCCAGATGGGCGCGCTCATGGGCGAGCAGCGCGGCGCGCTCATCCGCGTCCAGGCTGCGCAGCATCCCGGCGGTGACGACCACCCGCCCGGGCCGGCCGGGGAGCGCGTAGGCGTCCGCGCCCGCGTCCGGCAGCACGGTGAGGTCACCGGCGGCCGGGCGGCCCGACGTCTCGGCGCGGGCGCGCAGCACCTGTCTGCCGTGGCGCAGCAGGGTACGGGCGGCGGCGGCCGTCGCGGCCAGGGCGGCCGCGGCCATCGCGGCGCCGAGCGGGGCGGCGAAGGCCGGGTCGTGCGGGAGCAGGGCCACGGACACATGGCCGAGCGCGGCGACGAACGGCAGGTGCAGCAGGGCGGCCATGGTCAGCAGGGCCAGGGCGGCGCTGCTGAACGCCGCGAGGGTGGCGGCGGAGGCGGCCAGCAGCAGGGCGGCGGGGCGGGGCGGCAGCAGGGCGGCCAGCCGGCGGGCGGCCGGGACGGCGAGCAGCGGGGCGAACAGGGGTGCCCAGACGGCCCAGATCACCGGGGCTCCACCGGGCTGGAGGCCTGTCCCAGCAGGTCGCGCAGCAGTTCCTCGTCGTCGGAGGAGAGCCGGGAGACAAAGCGGGCGAGCACGCCGGGCCGGTCGTGTTCCTTGTCGAGTTCGCTGTGCATGCGCTGCGCGGCGAGGGCCGCGTTGTCCTCGACCGCCGGGCTGTAGGCGTAGGCGCGTCCGGCGCGGGTGCGGCGCACGGTTCCCTTGTCGTGGAGCCGGGCCAGGATGGTGGCGACGGTGGTGCGGGCGAGTGCGCTGGGCAGCGCCTGGCGGACTTCGGGCGGGGTCAGCGGGCGCTCGGCCGCCCAGAGGGCGGCGAGCACTGCGGCCTCGAGCTCGCCCGCAGGGCGGCGTATGGACTCGGTCACGGGAACCGCTCCCTCCCAGGAATCGTCTACAGTCTCGTAGACCGTCTACTGATCTGTAGACGGTGGGGCCGTCCGCTTCGCCGCGAAAGCCCTGCCCTCGATTATGGGAGGCCTCGCACCCGTGCCCGCACCGCCCGCCGTCCTGGCCGTGAACGTCCTGGACGCCTCGTCGCTGCTGTCGGCCTTCGGAGCGCTCGGCATCGCCGTTGTGCTGTTCGCCGAGACCGGCCTCCTCATCGGTTTCTTCCTGCCCGGGGATTCACTGCTGTTCACCGCCGGCCTGCTGTGCCGCACGGGAGCGCATTCCGGGCCGCACCTGGATCTGGTGCAGGTGCTGGCCGCCTCGGTGGCCGGCGCGCTGGCCGGCGCGCAGTGCGGCTATGTGCTGGGGCGGCGCGGCGGGCGGGCCCTGCTCACCCGGTCCCGCAACAAGCGGCTGCACGAAGGGGCCGCGCGGGCCGAGGAGCTGCTCGGCCGGTACGGCCATGCACGCGCGATCGTGCTGGCCCGGTTCGTACCGGTGGTGCGCACCGTGCTCAATCCGCTGGCGGGGGCGCTGGACGTCGCTCCGCGTACCTTCGCGGTGTGGCAGGCGGCCGGTGGTCTGGTGTGGACGGCCGGCCTGGTGCTGGCCGGTTACGCGCTCGGCTCCGCCGTGCCGAACGTGGACCGGTATCTGCTCCCGATCGTCGCCGTGGTGGTGCTGGTGTCCGTGTCGCCGCTCGCCTTTGAGCTGTTGCGCGGCCGGCGGCGGGCCGCGGCTCAGTCCCCGGGCCCGGACGAGGGCCGCTGATGACCGTACCGACGACAGGATCGACAACGCATATGACGGCCATAGTCCTCGCCTACGACGGCTCGCCCATCGACGGTGGCCTCTACACGGACATCACCGAGGAGGCGCGGCATGCGCCGGCGCTGCTCAACGATGTGATCACCGCTTGGTCCACCTACGGTCTCGGGCTGTTCGCCGTGCTGATGGCGGTGGCCTGGTGGCGGGCCCGGCGGGCGGACGCGCCGGTGATGGCGCGGACGCTGGCCGTACCGCTGGTGGTGGTGGCGGTGTACGGGGTGGACATGGTGCTCAAGGCGCTGGTGCACGAGGACCGGCCCTGCCAATCGCTCGCCGGGAGCTTCACCCTGGAGTCCTGCCCGGCGCCGGGTGACTGGTCCTTCCCGAGCAACCATTCGGTGATCGCCTTCTCCGCGGCGACCGCGCTGTGGCTCGTCGACCGCCGGCTGGGCATGGTGGCCATGCCGGCCGCGGTGGCGATGGCCGCCTCGCGGGTCTGGGTCGGCGCGCACTATCCGCACGATGTGCTCGTCGGTGCGCTGGCCGGCATCGTGCTGGCCATTCCGCTGACCCTGCTGGCCACCCGGGCCGCGCCCTGGGTGGAACAGGCCCGCAAGGGCCGGTTGCGTGCCTTTCTGGTGACCGCCGGGTAGCCGAACCGGCCGGAGCCCCTTCGGTGTCCGCCGTGCAGCCATCGGGCCGCGTGGCGGGCACCGTTGTCCTCCCGGGCTCGATTCCCGCCGGGAAAGGCGGTATTGATCACTGGCCGGTCGGGGACCTAAGGTCCGCTCGTGACTCCTCCGGCCCGTCAACGAGGTTCCGCACCACGCCACTTCGCGAGGGGGCGGGCGGCGGGCATATGGCCCACTCGCCCCGTAGGGCGCGCCATATCCGGCGCCGTCCGATCGGGCGTCAGCGAGGAGGCACCGTGCACCACCGCCAGAAACAACCGTCCGCACCCGGAGGTGCGGCATGAGGCCGCGACCCCGGCGCACCGCGGGAGCCGAGGAGGAGGACGCCGCACAGTCCGAGCGGTTGCTGTTCGGCGGCCCGCTGCGGCATGACGCGGGCTGGAACAAGCATGAGCAGGCCTGTCTCGAGATGTCCCTGTGGGCGATGGCCCGCCGGCTGCCCCACCTGATCGTCTCCACCATCCGGCTGGCCTGGCGGGCGGACCGGCGCGCGCTGCGCACGGTGGCCGTGGCCGAGCTGGGCCAGGGCCTCAGCCAGGCCGTGGGCCTGGTCGCGATCAACCAGGTGCTTGCCGCGGTGCTCTCCGCGGGCCCAGTCGGCCACCGGCTGCACGCCGCCCTCCCCGCGCTGCTGACCATCGCCGTCACCGGTGCCGTCGGCGCGCTGGCGGCCTCGGCCTCCACCTCCGGCACGGGCCGCCTGGAGCCCAAGGTCGAGCGGGTCGCGACCGAGATGTACCTGGAGCGCGTGATCCATGTCGAGCTGGCGGCGATCGAGGACGAGGAGTTCCAGCGGCTGCTGGACTCCGCCCAGTACGGGGCCGCGTCCGCGCGCCGCATGATCAAGTACTGCACGGCGGTGGTGGGCGCGCTCATCGCCTTCGCCGCGGCGGCCGGTGTGCTGACGGTGCTTCACCCGGTGTTGCTGCCGCTCCTCGCGCTGACCACCGTGCCGCGCTCCTGGGCCTCGCTGCGCAACGCCCGGGCCCGCTATGTGTCCCGCCGGCACTGGGTCCAGCACTCCCGGGCCGGGCGGCTGATCGGCAATCTGCTGATCCAGACCGAACCGGCGCCGGAGGTGCGGGTGCACGGGGTGGGCCCGTTCCTGCTCCGGCACTTCCGCAGCATGTCGGAGAGCTCGGAGGCCGAGCAGACCCGGCTGGCCGGCGAGGCCGCCCGCACCCGGCTGGTCGCCTCGGCGCTGACCGGGGCCGCCACGCTGGCGACCTATCTCGCGCTGGGCGGCCTGTTGCTCACCGGGGTGATGAAGCTGGCGGTCGCGGGCACCGCGGTGCTGGCCACCCGCAGCGGTTCGGCGAGCCTGGCGAGCCTGATCCTTCAGGTCAACAGCCTTTACGAGGAGGCATGTTACGTCCAGGACCTGGAGCGGCTGTGCCATGAGGCGGCCGAGCGGGCCATCCCGGCCGGTGGGCTGCCGGTGCCCGGGCAGCCGGCCGAAATCCGGCTCGAGAACGTCTCGTTCAGCTATCCGGGCGGCGAGGAGGGCAGTCGGCGGCCCGCCTTGCGGGACATCACCCTCCGCATCCCGCGCGGCAAGGTCGTCGCCCTGGTCGGCGAGAACGGCTCCGGCAAGTCCACTCTGGTCAAGCTGCTCGCCGGGCTCTACCGTCCCGACGCCGGGCGGATCCGCTGGGACGGCCGCGATGCCGACGACCTCGACCGGGCCGAGCTGTTCTCCCGGTTCGCGATGGTCGGCCAGGATTTCCACCGCTGGCCCTTCACCTGTCGGATGAATGTCGCGATCGGCCGCACCGACCGGCCCGTATGCGGGGAACGGCTGGACGCGGCGGCCCGGTACGCGGGGGCCGATGAGGTGGTCGAGGAGCTGCCGCGCGGCTGGGACACCCTGCTCGCCCGCGGGTACCGGGGCGGTCACCAGCTGTCCGGCGGCCAGTGGCAGCGGCTGGGCATCGCCCGGGCCCGCTACCGGGAGGGCCGGATCCTCATCGTCGACGAGCCGACCTCCGCCCTGGATGCCAGGGCCGAGATCCAGGTCTTCGACCGGATCCGGCGGCTCGCCGACGGCGGCCAGACGGTCCTGCTCATCACCCACCGCCTGGCCTCGGTGCGGCATGCCGATGTCATCCACGTCCTGGAACACGGCCGGCTCCGGGAGAGCGGCACCTTCGAGGAGCTGATCCACAACCCGCCGGTGGGCATCTTCCGCGAGCTCTACGAGCTGCAGCGCAGCCAGTTCGCGGCCGAGGGGCCGCGGCTGCCCGGCCCCAGGCGGCCGACCGGGAGCGGACCGCGCTGACCGGCAGCGCTGACCGTCCGCCCGGGCGGGCGGTCAGCACGGCAGGGGGTAGGGCACCTGGTCGCCGACCGGGCCGGTGTTGCGGCACATCTGGTAGCCCTGGTCCCGCAGGTCGCCGATGATGCCGGGCAGGGCATCGGCGAAATGGCTGAACAGGTGACCGAGGATGACCCCGCTCTGCTTCTCCTCGGGAGACGACTCCCGTACGGTCGTGCGAATGGCGTCCGCGCTGCGGAAGCTCCCCTGGACCATCTGCCAGTCATTGGTGTCGATCGTCCAGTTGCAGACCCTGAAGCCCAGGTTCCCGGCGATCTCCGTCTCTCTGGCCCCGGCGTCGCCGTACGGGGGGCGCAGCATATTGCCGGTCACACCGTTGTGGATCTCGTCCTGGACCTCCTGGTCCGACAGCTTGGTCAACTGCCGGTGGGTGTAGGTGTGGTTGCCCACCCAGTGGCCCTGCCGGCGCAGGGTGGTGATGATCTGGGGGTACTCGGACGCGTACTGGCCGATCAGGAAGAATGCCGCGCGGACGCCCTGGGCCTGCAGCTGGGAGCCGATGCGGACGGCGCGTTCCGGATCGCCGTAGGGCCAGTCGTCCAGGGACAGCAGCACTCTGCCGGAGGTGTTGCCGCACCGTTCGCGGTCCCAGCCGCCCTCCGCCTCCGCCGCGGGAGCGGGGGCCGGGGCCATGGAGGCCGGGGCGTGCCTCCCGGCGCTCCCGCCGATCTGACGGGCACCGTCCGGGCCTTCGTGTCCTTCGGGCCGGTGGTCCTGGGCGCCCGTCCGCCGGCCGTCGTCCGGGCAGGAGCCGGCCGCCGCGCGGGGGTGGTGGCCGGTGCTCGCGGCCGCCCTGGCCTGGGGGGTGCATTCCCGCCGGTCCTCGACCGCGACCACCACAAATGCCGAGCAGGCCACCAGCACGGCGGCGGCCCCGGCAGCCTTCAGCCCGGTCCGCCGACGCCTGCGATGGCGTCCGCGGCCGGGCCGGAGGACTCCACGGAAACCCGACATGCTGACTCCTCGCGGGTGACGGGTCGTCGGCGCACCCGAGCCGGTGCGGTGATCTTGGCACCAGCCTCGGGGCAGGTTCCCGCTCTCGCAACCGAGGGCTCCGCCATCCGATGGCGGAACCGGCGTGGTCCGCCACCCCCTCAGCGCGGCCAGGTGACGGCACAACACCTGACGCATCGCCTCGGGGGTGACGGCGTCGGGCCGATGGCACACGGCTCCGGCCAGGATCAGGTCCGGCCGAATGGCGAAGCCTTGTCCACATCCGGGCCCCAACCGCAACCGGCCACCGGCGGGGTGCGCCCTGAACCACGGGAAACCAGGGCAGTCTGGCCATAAGCGCGCCGGGGTGTTCGAGTCCATTTCCGGCCATCGGAGCCGGCCCGCGGCCCGGCCGGTTCCCGCCCCCCACCATGCGCCCCGCGCAACGGGATCCCTGGTCGACAGCGTCCCGACGCACGTACACCGCAGAACGTCACCCGCGAGCGGAGAGGCAGAAGATGACCGCACGGACCGTACGCACAGCAGGCAGAACCCTGGTGGCGGTGCTGGCCGCCACCGTGATGGCCACCACGGCCCTCATCTCGACCGCTTCCGCCGCCCCGGGCGGACCCGCCGGAGGGTCCTCGCACGCCGCCACCCAGGCGGCGATGGACGCCCAAGTGCGGGCGGGAGCGCCCGGCGTGCTGGCCGAGGCCCGGGACGGCCGTGCGATCTGGCACGGCTCGGCCGGGGTCGCGGACCTCGGCACCCACCGGCCGCGCCTTCCCCGGGACCGTTTCCGCATCGGAAGCATCAGCAAGGTGTTCAGCTCCGTCGTCCTGCTCCAGCTGGAGGCCGAGGGCAGGATCCGCCTCGACGACACCGTCGAGCGCCGGCTGCCGGGTGTGGTCCACGGCAACGGCCACGACGGACGCCGGATCACGATCCGTCAACTGCTCAACCACACCAGCGGCATCTTCAACTACACCGCCGACAAGAAGTTCCTGGAGGACTTCGGCAAGAACTTCTTCCGGCACCGCTTCGAGACCAGGACACCCGCCCAGCTGGTGGCCGTCGCCATGCGGCACCGGCCCTACTTCGCGCCGGGCGCGGGCTGGACGTACTCCAACACCAACTACGTCCTCGCCGGGATGATCATCCAGAAGGTGACCGGGCACTCCTACGCCACCGAGATCGAACGGCGCGTCATCAAGCCGCTCGGACTGCATGCCACCGTCCTCCCCGGCACCTCGCCACGGATGCCGGACCCGCACGGCCGTGCCTACAGCAAGCTCGAGCAGACCGCCCCCGACGCCAAGATCTACGACGTCACCGAGCTCAACCCCTCCTGGGCCAACGCAGCAGGCGAGATCGTCTCCACCACCGGCGACCTCAACCGCCTCTACCACGCCCTGCTGGGCGGCAAGCTCCTCCCCCGGCACCAGCAGCGGGAGTTGCTCACCACCGTGCCACAGGGGCCGGGCTCCGGCGGCGCCCGGTACGGGCTGGGCATCTCCACCGCCAAGCTCGCCTGCGGGGTGCCCCTCTGGTTCCACGACGGCGGCATCCATGGCTCCTCCTCCGTGGTCACCGCCACCGCCGACGGGCGCCACACCGCGGCGTTCAACCTCAACGGCGACTGGACCGGCGAGCTCCTGCCCGCGGTCACGGCCGAGTACTGCGGCAGCGCCGGGCCGGCCGCGGCATCCGGGGCGCACCCGGCCCCGGCACGGCCGGCCCTGCTGCGCTGAGCCCGGCGGGCGGGCTCCCTTTCGCGCGCCGGGGCCCGCCCGTCCCCGCCGAAACGCCCCTGCCTCGAGGTGTAATACGAGAAGATCCGGCCCAGACTTCTGAGCGACGCGGTTTCACCTTCACCGGACGCCGGCAGAGGAGCAGCCATGCACAGCCCGCAACGGGAACGAGCCGAGTCGGCCGCCCGGCAGGAAGCCGCCCAGCTGACCGCGCAGGGCGTGCACGGCGTCGCCCTCACCTGGGTGGACAACGCGGGCATCACCCGCGTCAAGGCCGTCCCCACCGCCCGGCTCGCGCACACCGCGCGCTGGGGGGTCGGCATGTCGCCCGTCTTTGATGTCTATCTCTCGGACGACTCGAGTGTCACCAGCCCTCATATCGGCGGACCCGACGGTGATCTGCGGCTCTTCCCCGACCTGGACCGGCTGACCGTGCTGGCCGCCCAGCCGGGCTGGGCCTGGGCGCCGGCCGACCGGTATGAGCAGGACGGCAGCCCGTATACCGCCTGCCAGCGGCAGTTCGCCCGCCGGATGGCCGAACGCGCGGCGGGCCACGGCCTGCGGCTGTGCATGGGGTTCGAGACCGAATGGGTCGTCACCCGTGCCGATGCGCAGAAGCACGAACTCCGCTACGCGGGCGCCGGCCCGGCCTATGGCATGGCCCGGCTGGTCGGGCTGTCCGGCTATCTCCGCGACCTCCTCGACACACTCACCACCCAGCACATCGACGTCCTGCAGATCCACCCCGAGTACTCCCCCGGGCAGTTCGAGGTCTCGGTCGCCCCCTCGGACCCGGTGGGCGCGGCCGACCTCGCCGTGCTCGTCCGCGAGACGATCCGCGCGGTGTCCGGGCAGCACGGTCTGGAGGCCCAGTTCGGGCCCGTCATCGAGGCGAGCGGCGTCGGCAACGGCGCGCATCTGCACCTCAGCCTCTGGCGGGACGAGCAGAACCTGTGCCAGGGCGGCGACGGTCCCTGCGGGATGACGCCGGAGTGCGAGGCATTCCTCGCCGGGGTGCTGAGGGAACTGCCCGCCCTGCTCGTCCTCGGCGCTCCCTCCCCCGCCAGCTACCTACGGCTCCAGCCCTCGCGCTGGGCGGGCGCCTTCGCCTGCTGGGGCCCGGAGAACCGGGAGGCCGCGATCCGCTTCGTCCCCGGTGCGCCGGACTCCACCGGTCATGCCAACGCCGAGGTCAAGTGCCTTGACGCGGCGGCCAATCCCTATCTGGTGACCGGTGCCGTCACCGCCGCCGGGCTCGCCGGGCTCGAGGCGGGGCTCACCCTGCCGCCGCCGGTGAGCGGCGACCCGGCCCGCACCGGCGGGCAGGAGCGCCTGCCCACCACACTGACGAAGGCGCTGCACCACTTCGAGCGCTCGGACCTGCTCCGCGAGGTGCTGGGCGACCCGCTCTTCGAGGCGATCGCCGCGGTCCGCAGGGCCGAGGCGGCGCAGTTCGAGGGCGCCGCGCCCCAGGACATCGCGGACGCCACCCGGCGGCGGTACTGAATGACCACGCTCCCGCTGGTGGACCAGCACTGCCATGGCGTGATCCGCACCGACCCCGGCCCGGGCGTCTTCGCGGCCTACCTCTCGGAATCCGACTCCCCCGCCCCGCCGGGCACCTCCTTCCTCGACAGTCAACTCGGCTTCGCGGTACGGCGCTGGTGCCCGCCCGTCCTCGGCCTCGACCCGCACTGTCCGCCCGCCGAATACCTGGCGCGGCGCCGCGAGCTCGGCGCCCGGGAGGCCACCCGGCTGCTGCTGGGCGCCACCGGCATCACCGACTATGTGGTGGACACCGGGCTCAGCGAGGGCCTGACAACCCATCAAGAGCTGGCCGCCCTGGGCGGAGCGGCCTCGCATGAGATCGTCCGGCTGGAGCGGCTGGCCGAGCGGATCGCCGACGAGGCCGACAGCCGTACGTCCTTCCTCGACGGCCTGGCGGATGCCGTACGGGAGGCGGCCCGCACCGCCGTCGGCTTCAAGTCGGTGGCCGCGTACCGCTATGGGCTGGACTTCGCACCCAACCCGCCGGGCTCGGCCGAGGTGCGTGCGGCGGCCGACCGCTGGCTCGCCGACCGGGCCCGGGGCGACCGGGTGTGCGACCCCGTCCTGCTGCGCCATCTGCTGTGGTCGGCGGCCGAGACCGCGCTGCCGATCCAGTTGCACACCGGTTTCGGCGACCCCGACCTGCGGCTGCACCGCTGCGACCCGGCGCTGCTGACCGACTTCGCCCGTGCCGTCCGCCCGACGGGCTGCTCGCTGATCCTGCTGCACTGCTACCCGTACCACCGGGCGGCCGCCTACCTGGCCCACGCCTTCCCGCATGTCTACGCCGATGTGGGGCTGACCCTCTCCTACACCGGAGTGCGTGCCGAAGCCGTCCTGGCCGAGGCCCTGGAGCTGGCCCCGTTCGGCAAGCTGATGTTCTCCACCGACGGCCATGGCCTGCCCGAGCTGTATGTGGTGGGCACCAAGCTCTTCCGCCGGGGGCTGCGCCGCCTGCTGACCGGCTGGGTGAGCGACGGCGCCTGGTCGGCCGGCGACGCCGAACGGGTGGCGGAGCTGGTCGGCTCGGGCAATGCCCGCCGGGTCTACGGGCTGGGGCGCGGCTGAGGGATCCCCGGTGGCCCGCGGTTGCGGCCGCCGGCCCCGCGGGAGCCGCGCAGCATCAGGGCTCCGCCGACCGCGGAGATTCCGGCAGCGGCCCAGGACAAGGCTTTGCGAATCAAGTTCGCCTTAGGTAAGACTAAGTTGAGTTACATCGCGCCTGCAGGCATCTGCCCCATCGGATCCGCTGTATAGGGTGACCGCGTGAACCCACGAGGCCCCGGCCGTCCGCGCACCCTGTCCCAGGCCCTCATCGTCACCGAGGCGCGCCGCATCGCCGACGAAGAAGGCCTCGCAGCCCTGACGGTGCGTCATGTGGCCCAGCGGCTCGGCACCGGCCAGGCCTCGCTCTACCGGCACATCGCCGACCGCGGCCAACTGCTGTCCCTGCTGGCCGCGGACGTGGCCGCGCAGCTGCCGCCGCCGACCGAGCACCCGGACGTCCGCGAGCGGATCCACCGCCAATGGCTGGCGGCCCACGACCACCTGGCGCGGCACGGCTGGGCCGCCCGCATCATCGCCGAGGGCGAGCACGCCTCCCCCGGTGCCGACGCCTTCACCGAGGGCGCGCTCGGGGCGCTCGCCCGGGCGGGGCTGCAGCCGGCCGATGCGCCGCGGGCGTATCGCGTGCTCTGGGATCTCCTGCTGGGTCATCTGCTCAACAACCACCCCGTGGGACATGCGGTCGTCCCCCGTCAACAGGCCGACCGCCGCGCCGACTTCGCCTGGGCGCTGGCACGCCTGCTGGACGGGATGCTGGGCGTCAGCCCGTCACCGTGGCACGCAACGCCTTCTTGTCCACCTTCCCGATCCGGGTGACGGGCAGCGTGGGCAGCAGCACGATGTCCCGCGGGGCGTAGAGCTCACCCAGCTCGGCCACCACCGCGGAGCGAACCGCCTCCGGATCGACGCCCGGGCCGTCACCGACGGCGAGGAAGACCTGTACGGCCTCGCCGTACCGCTCGTCGGGGACGGCCACGGCGGCGGCATTGCGCACGCCGGGCAGGGACAGCAGGAAGTCCTCCAGCACCCGGGAGTAGACGTTGTCACTGGTCCGGCCGGTGACAATGATGTCCTTCGCCCGGTCGACGAGGTACACATAGCCCTCCGCGTCCCGGCGGCCCACATCCCCGGTGCGCAGCCAGCCGTCCCGCAGCGCCTCGGCGGTGTGCTCCGGGTCGCGGTAGTAGCCGAGCATCACCGTGGTGCCACGGACATACAGCTCGCCGGTCCGCCCGTCGGCGAGCGCGGTGCCGTGCTCGTCCCGGACCTCGAGCTCCACCTCGGGCATGAGCCGTCCGCAGCTGCTCCAGCGCCCGGGGTGTTCGTCGTCCAGTTCGGATGCATCCAGCATGGTGATGCCGAGGGCTTCGGACTGGGCGTACCCCTGTCCGATCACCGGCCCGAACACCTCGCGGGCCTGGCGCAGCCGGCTCGGTGACGGTGCCGAGCCCGCGAGCTCACCTTCACCGGGGCGTGCGCGAACCGGCCGACGGCCACCGCGCCCGGAGCGAAGGTCACCGGCGCCGGGCTACCGCCCACCCTGATGCTCAACTCGGTGCACGACCCGGCCACTTACCACGAGGGCGCCGTCCGGGCCCACCGGGCGCTGCGCAACTCACGGCTGGTGACCGTGACCGGCGACGGTGACCACGGCCAGTACCAGAACAAGAACGCCTGCGTGGACGGCATCGTCGACCGCTGCCTCCTCCGCGGCAAGGCCCCGGCGCGGGACACCACCTGTGCGGGCAAGCCGCTGCCGGTGCCCGCCGGAGCGGCCGCCGAGCAGCCGCCCCGGCGTTCGGACCGCAACCGTGCCGTATCCGGCCCGGGTGCCGTCTCGTTGATGCGTCAGGCACTCGACTCCTGACACGTCGGCCGGTCCTGGCGGGCGGGAAGGCCGGGACATGCGCATCGACATCATCACGGCGGGCACAACGGGCTCCGTCGCCCCGTACACCGGTCTTGGCCACCGGCTGGTGGCCGAGGGCCACGAGGTGGAGATCGTCACCCATGCGAAGTTCGCCGACGTCGTCACCTGCTGCGGTCTGCGCACCCGCCCGTTGGAACCGGATCCGTTCGAGGAACTGATCGGTGTGCACAGCCGCTTCCAGGGCGCGCGCCGCTCGCCCCGCGCCCTGCACCGGCTCGCGCGCACCACGGAACGGGCCGCACTCGGTCTGGTCGACGGGCTGCTCACCGCCATCGATCCCAAGGCGGATCTGGTCCTGCTGTCCACGATCGTCGCGCCGATCGGCAGGGTGATCGCACGGCACCACGGCATCCGCAGCATGGGCGTCTTCCTGCAGCCCGACGCCCCCACCTCCGCGTTCTCCCCGTGTGTGCTGCCCTGGCACCCGCCCGGATACGGCAACCGGCTGCGCGCCCTGGCCGTCAACGCCCTGCTGGACACCCTGTACGCGGCCGCCGGCCGGCGCCTGCACACCCGGCTGGGGCTCACCTGCCGCACGGCCAGGGCGCTGCGCGCCGAACGGGAGAAGAGCCGGTGGCCCATCTGGCACGGCTTCAGCCCCTCGGTGATTCCACGTCCCGCGGACTGGCGGCCGGGGCTGCACATCGCCGGGTACTGGTGGCCGCACGAGTGCCCGCACTGGCAACCGCCCACCTTGGTCGGCGACTTCCTCGCGGCGGGCCCGCCCCCGGTGTTCATCGGCTTCGGCAGCATGATGCCCAACGATCCCGCCCGGCTCAGCGACATCACCGCCCGCGCCCTGCGCCGGGCCGGGCTGCGCGGCATCGTCCAGTCCGGCTGGGCGGGCCTTTCGGTGGTGGACGACGATGTCATCACCGTGGGCCCGCTCCCCCACGGCTGGCTGATGCCGCGGACGGCCGCCGTCGTCCACCACGCCGGAGCCGGGACCACGGCGGCCGGTCTGCGTGCCGGGGTCCCCGCCGTCCCGGTGCCCGTGCTGACCGACCAGCCCTGGTGGGCCGCCCGTCTGGTGCGCCTGGGCGTGAGCCCGGGGGTCCTGCCGCATGCCGCGCTGACCGCCGGCCGGCTCGCCGAGGCGCTGACCCTGGCCACCCGCGAACCGCGGTTCACCCGGCGCGCGGCCGGCCTGGCCGACCGGCTGGCACGGGAGGACGGGGCCGGTGCGGTGGCCCGGGCGGTCGACAGGGCAGCCCAGCACTCATACCGCCTCTGACCCCCGCACACCCCCCTGGAACAGGACGGCTCATGACCACCCGTATCCCCCTGCAAATCGCCCCGCCCGACGCCCGCACCGAGCCCGGCGCCATCGCCGACATGCCACCGCTGGACGCCTGGTTGCACCGGCACCAGAGCACCGGAGCCATCTGCATGACCGTCGGCCTGCTGGCGCGGTTCACCGGTCCCCCGCCCACCCTGCCGGAGCTGCGCGCGCTGGCCGAGGACCGCTGGAAACCGTACGAACGGCTGTGTCTGGCCCCTGGCGCCACGACCGCGCCCTCGGCCTGGCCGCAGTGGACCACCGGGCCGGGTTTCGACCCGGCACGGCACATCGTGGCGGCCCCCGACACCACACCCGACACCCTGGAAACACTCGCCGCACACCTGCTGGCCCAGCCGCTGGGCCCCGCGCAACCCCCATGGCAGCTGCATCTGCTGCCGACCGCGGACGGCTTCGCCCTCCTGCTCCGCGCCCATCACGCCCTCCTCGACGGGAAGTCGCTGCTCACACTGATGTGCGCGCTGCTGGACGAACAGCCGACGCGCCCCGGAACGGCCGCCCGCACGATCCCCGCCCAGTCCTCCGCACCGCCTCGGATGCCGCTGGCCCGCGCTCTCGCCGAAGCCCTGCCCAGAGCCCGCCCCTTGCCGTTCCACGGCCCGGTGGACACCCGGCGGGCCGTGTCCTGGAGCCGGGTGTCCCGGGACGAACTGGGCATCGCCCGCGATTCCCTGGCCTCGGGACGGGTGTCCGCCAACGCCGTCTTCCTGACCGCGACGGCCGGAGCCCTGCGGACCGCGGGGGCGATGGGCCGGCTGTCCCTGCTGCCGGGGGTGTGCGCCATGGTCCCGGTGGACGTGCGCGCCGCGGGCGAGGCGACGGTGCTCGGCAACCACTACGCCACGGTCCGGGTGCCGCTCCCCGCACACCGGCGCGGTGCGCGGCGGCTGGCGGCCGTGGACCGCTTCACCCGGCGCGCGCTGCACCGAAGGGCCCGCGCCCAGGCGCTCCTGGTGTCCTCCAGGCCCCATCGGTACGGACTGCTCAGCGATGTGCTCGGCCGCTACGCCGACTCGCCGCTGTACTCCTCCCTGCTGTGCACCAGCATCGCCACCTACGCGGGCCCGCTCGCCCTGGGCCCGGCGCCGCTCGCCGGCCTGGTCGGCCTGCCGCCGCTCAGCCCGGGCCATCCGCTGGCCGTGACCATGACGCTGCACGACACGGAGGTGACCGTGACCGTGGTGACCGATCACCAACACCGGGAGCTGGCGGCGCGACTGCCCCTTCTCATCCGGGAGGAGATCCGCGCCCTGCGCCCCTAGGGGTTCCTATGGGGTATCCCGCTCCGCCAACAACCGGACATATCAGCAGTAACGTCCGCGTCGGGGCCGTCGTTTCACTGTTGAGGACGGACCCCCATGAACGGAGACAGACCGTGACGACGCGTACCGCACTCCAGGAAGAGTTCATCCCTCTCACCCTCGACGGTTACGCGTACTGCGGTCGGATCGTCCACCAGCCCAACGCCAGCATGGCCCCGGTGGTCCTGGTCGGCGGGGCGTTCCAACACCAGACCTCCTGGGGCCGTTTGGAACAGGGGCTGCTGCGCGAGGCAAGCGTGATCACCGTGGACCTGCCCGGCTGGGGCGGCGCCGACCGGCTCCCCGCCGACCACGGCTTCGACTTCCTCGCCGCAGCACTCGACCAACTGCTGGCCAAGGCTGCGCCGTCCACCGTCAATGTCATGGGCGCCTCCTACGGCAGCGGCGTGGCCTACCAGTGGGCCAGGGACTATCCCGGGCGAGTCGAACGCTTGGCGCTGCTGGGCACCATGGCACATCTGACGGATCACATCCGCGCCCGCATCGAGCACCTGCTGCGCCTCGCGGAGCGGGACGAGGACCGAACGGAGTTCGTGGAGAGCGTCCTTGAGGTGATGATGTGCTGCTCGCCGCAGGTGGCGGTGAACCGCCGGGGCGCCGCCGTCAGGTGCCTCACCCGCGCCCTGCACGACCTGAGCCCGGACGACATCATCAAATACCGCGACAACTCGCAGCGGTTGCTGCGCCTTTCCGGGCTTCCCGACGTCCCGGCGGTCCAGGTCCCGGTCCTGGTCGCGACCGGCGAGCACGATCCGCTGACGACCCCCGTGCTGAGCCGGGAGGCCGCCTCCCGGTTCCGCGACGCCCGGTTCACCACCTTCAAGGAAGCCGATCACGTGGTTCACCTCGAACGCCCGGCGGAACTGGTGGACCTGCTCACCCGCTTCTTCTCCGGCGGGCCGCTGGTCGGCCTCGACTACTGCCACCCGGTCGAGTACGTGGGCCGCAGGGCACGCAAGCCACTGCCCTCGCCCCGCGCCAGCGCCGAGGGCTGAGCCCTCGCCCGGTTCCCCCGAGCCGCGAACCGGGCGGGGCGGGGCGGGGATCAGTCCTCGTGTGCCGCCGCGGGCAGTTCGCGGGCCTTGAAGCTGGTGTGCGTGTGGAACGCGTAGTCCAGCATCTTGGCGGCGTCCGGGTAGCGGCTGGCCGGGTCGTTGAGCACCACGCCGATGACCGTCCGTCCACCGCGCTTCGCCGCGAAGACCAGGCACGGCCCGGCCGCCCTGGTCGATCCCGTCTTGACACCGAACACGCCCTCGTACGACCCCAGGAGCTTATTGGTGTTGTACCAGGTGTACATTCGGTTGACGTTCAGCGCCTTCTGCTTGGTGCTCATCGCCTTCATGACGGTCACAAAGGTGCCATTGCCCATGGCATGCCGGGACAGCTTCGCCAGATCACGCGGGGTGGAGTGGTTACCGCCGGCGGAGATTCCGTCAAACGAATCGAAGTGGGTGTTCTGCAGGCCGAGTTGGCTCGCCCGCACATTCATCTTGGCGATGAACGACTTGGTCCGCTCGGCTTCGGTGCCACCGCTGCCCAGTGCGTCCGCGAGGGCGTAGGCGGCATCGCAGCCGGAGGGCAGCATCAGCCCGTACAGCAGCTGCCGCACGGTCAGTCTGTCGCCCGCTCGCAGATCGGCCGAGCTCGCACTGTGGCGCACCACATAGTCCCGGTAGGACTGCTTGATCGTGACCGGCTTGTTGAGGTCGGTGCGGCCGTCGAGGACCACGACCGCAGTCATGATCTTGGTGGTGCTGGCCACCGGCAGCCTGGCATCGGCCGCCTTGCCCCACAACGGGCGGTTGGCGCCGCTGTCGAGCAGGAACGCGCCCTTGGCGCCGATCCCCGTGGGACCGGCCGCCATGGCCTCGGCCCGGGCGTCGGTGGCCGGGAGTACGACGGCCAAGGCCACCGTGGACGCGGTCAGCGCCGTTCCCCAGCGACTGACCGCGCCGGCCGCACTGCCCCCACTTCGCTCCATCGGTTCTCCTGACTTCTCTCACTTGTCGGGTTGAGGCGACCGAATGGTCGCACCTGGCACGGCAAGACGAGAAATCAGTTCTCCAATGGGTGATGAAAGCCCAGGCAAACCCCGAAATGGCCGAACTTTCAGGCGAATTCAACGAACAAACGCCCGTTTATTCCGGAGTCACACCGAGCAGATTCCCCGCTGATAGTCGACCGTGGCGGTCGCCCGCGAGTACTGCCACTCCGGGTCCAACAGCTTCCGCTCCAGCTGTGCGGCGGCCTCCGGGCTCTCCACGAGGTAGCCGAAGTCCTGCAGCCACGAGGGATACAGATTCTTCGAACCGATGTAGAACGCCGAGCCGTCCACGGCCACCAGCTTGTGGTGCAGCGGATACGCGTGCCCATCGGCCCACTTGGCATTGCCCGAACTCCGGAAGGACCCCAGTTGCAGGCCGGCGCACATCGCCTCCTTGGCGCCCTGCCGACCCCCCTTGATCCGGGCGAGCCGGTCCCGGAGCACATCACTGATCTCGGACAGCGACTTGATCTGCGAGTAGCCCCCGCTGCCGATGGTGCCCCGGTTGGCCGGATCACTGACCACGATGCGGACCTTCACCCCCGCAGCGATCTTGGCGGCGAGCGCGTCATAGAGCCGGATGTCGTACTTGGCGATCGGCGGGCAGGTGGCATGGAGATCCTGCTGCGAAATCTCGATGTGCTTGTCCGCACTCTCCACCAGCGCCCGGAGCGCGCTCTCCTCCGGGTTCACCGTGTCATAGTCGCGATCGGCATTGGTGTTGTCATGCAGCCCCACAAGACACTTGGCGTCCGACGCATTCGGCAGCCGCGGACCGAACGCCGAGGAGGAATCCTTCTCCTTGATCCCGACCCCCAGCCCGCCAACGGCGATCACCGGCACATCCCCGGTCGGCCCGGCCGGCGTGGGGTTGGCCTCCCGCTCCATCCCCGCCATGCAATCGGCGCCGTTGGAGGCGGCGAACCAGACACTGGCCGCATTGTCCTTGTTCCGGCAGGTCCACGCCCACAACTGGTCCAGATACCGCCCCGCGGAGCCGGCGGCCGGACCGGTCAGCGCCAGATCGACGTCCGTCACCGGGTGGGCGGTGTCGAGGTAGTCGTCCTTCCAGCTGTTGATGCCACCGGTGATTGCCGATTCCCCGTCCACCACAAGGAGCTTGGAGTGGTTCCACGAGAACGCGGTCTTCGAGGTCGTCATCGACGCCACATTCAGCGTGACGCTGTCGGCCGCCTTGCCGAGCTTGCTCCTCAGCTCGTCACGGTAGGAGGACGGCACCACATTGAGGTGATAGACCGGCGCGGCCCCGACCAGGACGCGCACCTTCGGCTTGTTGCCCTTCTCCACCGAGGACTTGAGCCCGGCCACGATCGCATCCTGGAACGCGCCATTGGGGAACGGGGCCAGCGTGGAGATGTCCACGGTGCGCCTGGCCCCGGATATGTTCTCGGTCATCTTCGCCAGCAACCGCTTGGTGCCGGGGCGTTCCGCGCAGGTGTCGTCACCCCAGCAACCGGGCGTCTGCAGCAGCCAGTCCGGGGAATCGGCGTCCGAGGAATCGGCGGATGAAGAGTCGAGCCTGTTGCCGCTGGTGCGTTCCCATACCTCGCCCTCCAGCCCGGGCGAAACCTGGCGCAGCGTCCGCTCGATGGCATCGAGGTGGGGAGTCGCGGTACCGGTGGAGTCGGCGAGTGCCGGAGTGGCGGGGAGTAGCGCCAGAACGATGGCGGTGAACGTTAAGCGGCGGAGCCGATGGCGGTGCAATGGTGGTTCCTTTAACGAAATTTGTGCGTTGTGCGGTGACCTGTTGATCATCAACGCCGCCGAAGCTACCAGGTGCCGCCGGGTAGCGGCAGGGGGCAGTTCAGCTCTTGCCGGTTGCGCCGACTGCGCGCCGTTGGCGCGGATGGCCGCAGTCGCAGGCGCAGCGGAGCTGCTGGACGGGCACCTCGTGCGGGGGTGCGCCGATGCGGCGGATGTCGACGTTGCCGGGGCAGTGGTGATGGCTGCCGAGCCTGCACTCGGGGGTGGTGTAGGGGGGATCGGCGGGTTGTCGCGTCACGGGCATGAGGGCGCCCTCCGGGTGAGGTGGGGGTGGGCGGCGTCGAGCGCTTCGCGAAGGTCGTCCGACGAGGTGAGGGTGCGCCATTGGCAGCGGTCGCGGTCCGGGAAGACCCAGGCACGGCCATCAACACACCTGTCCGGCGGAGGAGCGAGGAGTTCCTGTCCGACGGGTTGAACGGCGACACCATCCGTGCCAATGAGCCGGTATCCGGTACCCAGTGGCAGCAACCACCACACGGTCCCTTCCACACCGCCCATCAGGTACGGGCCGATATGACGGTGCTGCGCCTTGAGCTGCGAGACAGCGGCGGTGGCCAGCGTGAAGTCGAGCTGGGCCAAGTCCCATTGTCTCCCTGTTGTCAGCGGAGCTGCCTGGCCTGCCGCCCATAGTGTGACTGCGGAACGTGGTACGACAGCTGCCCGGGAGAGCCAGTTCTCGATGTGCATGACCACGACCGTAGGCCGGGCCCGTGGGCAGCAGAGGCACAGTTTGTGCCCCTTCCCCTCAAACGCTCTTACGTAGCGAGCAGCCCGAGCTTCACGCCGAGTCGAGCAGCCTGACGGCGACGGCTCGGGCTCTTCGACTCGGTCTCCCCGAGGATGATCGTCCGGGCGTATCCGTTGTAGCGGATCGTCTCCGGTGCCGCCTCGAACGCCTTGTCCAAGGCAGCGAGCGCGACATCCGGCTGGCCATCCAGCTGGTAGCCACGCGCCTCCTCGATGCGGTGACGGGCTCGGCGGGGGCGCGAGGGAATGGTCATCGCGTCCGCGGCGGCCGCCTGGCGTACGGATTCACCGCCCGCATGCAACTCGACGGCGACCGTGACTGCATGGGCACCGATGATGGCGCGGGAGAAGGACGTGACCGGGTGGTAATAGTCTGCGGGCAGACGATTGGCCACGGCACCCGCCGCATCCCAGTGCCGCCACGCGGTGCCGCTGTCGCCCCGACGGGCGGCGGTGTAACCGGCCTCGAAGCGGAGTGCTCCGGCGAGGGCGAGCACCTCATCGGAAGCATCTGGCAACAGAGGTTGCAGGTATCGCAGAGTGTCAAGAGTCACGGCGTCGGCGGCCTCGAAGTGCGCGGGACCCGAGTCCCGGTGGGCCTGTGCCGCGAGCCACGCCGCGACACCGATCGTGTGTGGGTCCTCGGACTCCTGTGCGGCGACCATGGAACGCTCGGCGACGCGCCAGAGGAGCGAGGCATCCGGCTGGTAGGCGAGGAAGAACTGGCTCAGGCTGTACACCTCGGCGAGGACCGCCTGCGCCCCGCGTCGGTCAGTGGCACGGTCTGCCTGAAGCACGGCGAGTTGAGCGTCGCGGATCAGTTGGGGCAACAGTCCACCGACCACATCACGGTGGTTCGGCGCGGAGTGGCGAGCCTGCCAGGCCCGGGCCAGACGCAGTCGCAGCTGGGACACGGGCGGAGCCTGTCCCACCGTCGTACCTGGGAACACGTTTACGGCCTCCCGCACCGCGGGAAGCCGCGCATGGCCCGGCCCGACGAACAGCTCGACATGCGCACTCTGATCACCGGTGAGCTCGGAGAGTTCACGTACCCGGAGGACCTCGGCGATCCGCAGGATCATCTCGAGTTTGGGTGTCTTGAGTCGGCCGTTTTCGACCGCCTTCACCCATGAGGGGGATTTGCCCAGCAATCCGGCGAGTACCGTTCGGGTCATCCCCCTGCGGGTGCGCAGGAGTTGCATTCGCTGACCGAACGCCAGTGGGTCGGCATACGGCTCCTGCATGTCGTCCGACGGCACGGTATCGCCTCTCTCCCAACGAGCTCTCTGCTTCCAGAGTACGGTCCAGGACAGAGCCGGGAGGCGTCGCAACTCTGCCCTGTCGCACGACGGATGCGAGAATTCACCGTGGCGCTGGCCAAGTGGAGCTCATCGTCCTGAACCGCGATCAGCACATGTACCAATGGAGCCGTTTCGCGGAGGTGAGGTTCGAACCGCAAACGCAAAGATCCGAACCTCACCCTCCACAAGAGGCTCATCAGGTTCAGCGATAGTCACGGAACGACGCCCGTCGACCATCAGATCCGGTTCCTCCATCACACCGAAGTGGCCACCACGGCCGAACTCGGTCCACCGCACGATGTTGTTGCGCTCGGCCAGCCGACGGATCGGCAGCGCGATCAGCGGACAACCTCCCGCCCGCCCGGGTGACGGTGCCGCCAGACCCAGAAGACCGTGGACGACACCCCCGCCCACACCGCCAGCACGACGAACGGCAAGACATGCTGGTGCCCGCTGAAGTACACAGCCGTGTGCTGGGCGTTGACCGAAGCCCCCGGCGGCAGCCACTGACCGATCACGCCCAGCAGCGAGGGCAGCAGCGGCCAGGAGACGGCTCCGCCGGAGGACGGGTTGCCGAGCAGCACCATCAGTCCCCAGGTCGGCACCATCGCCCAGCGCCCGATGAGGGTGTTGAACATGGTGAAGACCATGCCGGTGGTGAACATCGTCAGCGCCAGGATGAACCAGGATTCGGGGAACGGCAGGCGCAGCGCGCCCAGTCCCCAGTCGACGATGGCGAAGATCGCGAAACCGCCCAGCAGTGCGTAGGCGAGGGTGAAGGAGATCCGTTCCGCCGGGTTGAGGTCACGGGCGTTGACGTTGAGCTGGACGGCACCGACGAAGCCGAGGATCGAGGCGGCCAGCGAGATGTAGAAGATCGCCAGGCCTCGTGGGTCCCCTCGCTGCAGGGGGTTGATGTCGCGCACCGTGACCGGTACGCCGATCGACTGCCCCACCTGCGGAGCCGTCACGGTCAGCAGCTCCGCGACGGTGGCGCCGGAGGCCCCCGACACATCCAGCCCGACGCCGCCGGGACGGGTGCTGAGGATGGCGAAGACCTCCTGCTCCTCCATCGCACTCCGGGCCGTGCCATAGCTGCCGTAATGGCGCAGTTCGAGCGAGGCGCCCAGCGCCCTTTCCATCCCCTGGACGAATTCCACGCGCTTGACCTGCGACGCGGGGACGCCGATGACGGCGGTGGGGATGTGATGAGGGGTCGGATTGGCCATCGCATAGGTGTACGAACCGGCGAAGAGTCCGGCCGCGGCGGCCACGATGACGGCGATGACGGTGGCGGGCAGAAACGGCGAGTCCCGGAACCTGGACCAGGCCCCAGGCCGATGCCCATCGCTTTCCGCATCCATGGGCTCACCATAGGTGGGGATGGTGAGCGCGGCTCGGTGACGGAGAGTTACCCAGGCCGCGCCTCGCGAGCTCGACCGGGCCACGGAGAAAAACGCCGGGTGGTTACGGCGGGCCGATCCTGCTCAATGTGGCACCAGCTCCCACCTGATCTCACCGTCCTGCCACTCATCGGTGGGAGCGAGCCCAACGGAGGCGGCAACGGAGCCGGACGCGCGGTGATCGGGATGGATGTGGGCGATGACACCGTGCACACCGCAGTCACCCAGCCAGGCAACGAGCCCGCGGGCGGCCTCGGTGGCCAGGCCCTGCCCTTGCCACCGGGTGCCGATGACCCAGGCGACCTCCGCGACCGGCCCGTTCTCCCCGGGGGTGACGGTGGCCTGGACCGTGCCGGTCAGGCAGTGCTGATCGTCCAGCCGGACGACCCAGTTGCACCAGGACACCACCGGGTCCGGAGACCCGGCGGCCAGCCGGGTGTAGCGGGCGGTCAGCTCCGGCTCGGTCAGCGGAGCGCCGCCGATATAGGTGTGCAGGGCGGGGTCGTCCAGCACGGCCGCCATTTCCCGGGCATGCTCGACGCGCAGCGGATCCAGGGTGAGCCGGTGGGTGCGGATGGGCTGAGCAGTGAAGAGAGCCATGGGGCTCACTTTAATGACCCGGCTCCGGCAACGATTGCGGGGCGTATTTCCGCACTGCTTCCAGCAGTTGGCGCCTTGAGGGATTCACCATCGCCTTTCCGGCCACCGTCACGGTCGGCACGGTTTCGTTTCCGTCCGCCACCGAGCGGACGAACGCGGCCGCTTCCCGGTCCCGCCAGATGTTCACCTTGGTGTACCGCAGTCGCGTGGGAATCAGACTCGCGCGCAGCTTTATGCAGTAGGTGCAGCCAGGTCTCCAGTAGATGACCACGCCATCGCGGTCCTCTGCCATGGGATACCCCCCGTTCCATCGCACTGAGCTGCAGTATAGGTGAGCCGTTCACCGGCTCGGAAAGGCCCGGGATGCGCTCCGTAGCAGCCTCAGTTGTCCGATCTCGGCGGCGTTCTTCATCAGCTCGGAATTCACCCAGCCGAGCATGTCCGCCACGGTGCGCCCGGCGTCGCGTGGCCAGGGAAACGGGGCGGTGGCATCGAGGTCGGCATCGGTGAGCCGGGCCAGTACCACCGTCCAGTCCTGGCGCAGGCCGCGCAACCACTCGATGGCGGCCGTGCCTTCGCCCGGCCAGGTGATTTCCGTCCGGTCCCGGGGCGGCCGTCCCCGCGCATGGTCCAGGGTGACGCTCCACCACCAGCCGATGTGCCAGCTCAACCAACCGATGGTGGGCACCGGGACGGGGTCGGGTTCGGTCTCCGCCCAGTCCGGCAGCCACTTTCCACCGGCGTCCGGGCGCACCGTCCAGGAGTGGGGCACGGGCTTCCAGAGGAAGTCGTCCGGCTCCAGCCGGGCCAGATGGTGGTCGAGCAGGGACCAGGTCAGGTCGAACTGCCGGCGCAGCAGTTCGCTTCGGGGAGTGTTCACCGGCCTACTCTGGCACACTGCGGCGATCACTTCGGCAGGCTCCGCGCCCGGTCCATCTCCCGCCATTCCGGCCGCAGTCCGCCCAGGGCGGTGGTGAGGAAGTGTGCCGTACCGGCCACCACCAGCGCCGGTATGAGTCCGACGGCCGCGATCGCGCCGCCCGCGAGCAGTCCGCCGAACGGGATGCCCGCCCAGGCCAGCGCGCCGCTCAACGCCCTGACCCGGCCGAGCAGATGGCGTGGTACGCGCTCGAAGGAGACCGCGCCGAGGATCGGGTTGAGGAAGCCCGCGCCGAGACCGGCCACCGCGAACACCGCCACCACCGCCCACAGGGGCACGTCGAGGGTGAGGATGAGGAACATCGGGGCGCCGCAGAGCAGATAGCCCGTGAAGAAGACCAGTCTGCGGCGCAGCCGGTGGGCGATGGCGGCGGCGACGAGACTGGCGCAGACCGCCGTGGCCCCGAATATGCTGCGGGTCAGCCCGATGGCGCCGGGACCGTGCCCGGACTGGCGCGCCCACACCGGCATGAGCACCTGCGCGAACGCCGTGTTGAGCAGGTTGTTGACGCCGACCACCACCGCGATCGTCAGCAGCAGGGGTTCGCGGCGCAGGAAGGCGAAGCCCTCGCCCATCCGCTGCCGGTAGCCCGCTTCGTCCGCGTCGTCCGGCGCTTGGGTCGCGCGGCCCATGCCGCGCGGCAGCAGGAGCGCGATGATCGCCGAACCCAGCGCAAAGCAGGCGGCGTTGACCAGCACTCCGGTGAGCGGGCCGACCAGCGCGATCAGGGTGCCGCCGAGCGCCGGGCCGACCGTGGTGGCGAGTTGTTCGATCACTCCGGCGAATCCGGTGGCCCGCTCCAGCGGCACCCGGGCGCGTTCCGCCGCTTCCGGGACCATGACGTCCTTGGCCAGGTCGCCGGGGCCGCGCACCGAGCCGATCAGGGCGACCAGGGCCAGCAGCAGCCAGAAGTGGAGCATTCCCAGGGCGTGGCACAGCGGGATGAGAACGGCCGCGGTGGCGCTCAGCGAGTCCGTGGTCCAGGAGACCAGCCGCGGGCCGGCCCGGTCCACCACTGGGCCGACAAGGGCCTTGACCAGGACATAGGGTGCCATCTCGCAGAAGGCGACCAGTCCGGTCTGGGTGGCGCTGCCGGTCGTGACGAGGACGAACCAGGGGATGGCGATCGCCGAGATGCGGGTGCCGGTGAGCGACACGGACATGGCGGCGAGCACACCGGCCAGTGCCCGGATGCTTCGGTGGTCCGATCCGCCCTCATCCGGTGGGGTGTTGGTGCGCCGGAGGGCGCTGGTCTTCACCACTGCTCCTCCTCGTCGGACAGGTCCGGCTCGGGCAGCAGGTGCGTGACGAGAAGGATCCGCTCGGCGCCCTCGGGTGCCTCGGCCGCCGTCTCCGGCGATTCGCTCCGGTATCGGGCCAGGACGGTGCGCAGCTCCTCCTTGAGGCGCAGGGCCTCCTCCGGGGTGAGCCGCAGTCGCCAGTCGCTCAGATCAAGGGAGTGACGCCAGTCCTGTGGCATGAACCGCATCTGGTTGAGGGCGAGTTGGGTGCGCAGCGCATGGTTGGTGGCGATGGAGCCGTAGTACGTCTCGGTGGCCTCGGGCTCCTGCTCCATCAGCTCCTTGTCGGTGAACCAGGTAGCCCGGTGTGCCGCCTTCCACCAGCGCTCCCGGGCGTTGCCGCGCTCGGTGTCCTCCTCGACGAACCCGGCGGCGCCCAGCTGTCGCAGGTGATAGCTGGTGACGCCGGAGCCGACGCCCATCCGTTCGGCGAGCCGGGTGGCGGTGGACGGACCATGGCTGCGCAGCTGGCCGATCAGTTGGACGCGGACGGGGTGCGCCAGGGCACGCAGGCCCTTGGCGTCCAGGACCACATCCGTTTCGGGGTCGGGCTGCAACGGGCCACCGGTCGGCTGAGGTTCGATCATGACCGCACTCTAGATTGCCAACACTTCTTCGCAAAGAGATTTTCGCGAAGAAGTGTTGGCAATCAACGGCGAGCGCCTCGCTCACCGCACCGAGCCATACGCCCCCAGTGCGATCTCGGCGAAGTTGCGCAGCGACTGGGTGCCCGGGGCGAAGTAGCCGGTGTGGCCGTGCGCGCCAGCCGAGGAGACGACTCGGGCGCCGAAGTCCTGGGAGGTGGGGTCGGTGCCATGGCCGAGGCCGAGGAAGCGGACGTTGGGTATGTTGCCGATCCAGTCCCCGTCGTCCCGGCGCACCGCCCAGACCCGGGCGCCGGTGTGCAGTGCGGCGGCGGAGTCGGCGTGTATCCCGGGGCTGCCGAGGACGACCAGGTCGGCTGCCTCGGTGCGGTCGACCTCGGAGGCGGCCAGGCCGCAGACGACCGAGCCATAGCTGTGGCAGAAGACGGCGGGCGTGGCGGTGCCCTGGGCGGTCAGTCCGGCGAGGAAACGCTCCAGGCGCGGGGCGCCCGCCTCCGCCAGCCGGCCGGTGGCGGCGTCGAGCCCGACGCCGACCGGGGTGGTGTAGCCGGCCCAGGCGATCACGGCGGTGGGGGTGCCGGGGGCCTGCCGGGTCATTTCGGCGCGCAGGGACTTGGCCATTCCGGCCGGGGTGCCGTATCGGTCGTGCTGCCGGTCGAAGGAGGCAAGGTCGATGTCGGAGCCGGGGACGATCACGCCGGTGCGCCGGGCGGCGGTCCAGTCGCCGTACACCTCGGCGAGCTGTCCACGGCCGCGCGGGTCGAAGGCGAGGATCTGGCGGCCCGGTTCGAGCAGTCGGGCATAGCGGGCGGCGCGGTCGTCCGCGGTGTCCCGTTCGTAGCGGGAGAGGTTGCCGTCCTTGGCGCGGGCCTGCTCCTTGGCGCGCTCGGCGGCGATCGCCAGCCGGTTGGCCTGGTACCGCAGCTTCATCGGCGCGCCGTCCAGGTTGCCGACGACCATGGGGTGGCGGGCCGCCAGCTGGTGGCGCCGGGGTTCGCCGAGGGAGGCGAAGAAGCGGGCGACCTCGGCCGGGGTGGCGGTCGCCGGGTCGGGCAGGGTGCGGTGCAGGGAGCGGTCGGCGATCCATGCGGCGGTGCCGGCCGGCGGGCCGGTGACGGGCTCCTGCCGGTTGGCCGTGGCCCAGCCCGCCGTGCCCGCGATCACGGTCGTCGTCAGCGCGGCGGCGACCAGCGTGCGCCTGAAGCGGTGCATGGATGTTCTCCCTCGTCCTGTGTGGTGGCGAGGGAAAAGTAGGAAGGGGGTGGGCGGGGCGGCGTCACCCCATGGGGCCAACCCTGGAGTGATACCGGGGTAGGGGGTGGTTCCCCGGTCCGGTGGGAAAGCTCCGGCGGGGAAAGCTTTGCCTGCCGTCCATTTGGCCGCCGCGCACCGTACCTATCGACATGCCCATGCCAGTCGTACCGTCTCGTCATGAGACAGCTGCGCAGACACCGGGGCATCACCGTCGCGGCGCTCGCCATGGCCGCCGCACTCGCCTCCACGGCCGCCGCCACCGGCGGCCCGGGGGGTGGCTTCGGCAGGGACAAGGTCGACGGAACCGAGACCGCCAAGGGCACCCTGCTCCCGTCCAACCAGCGGATCAGCCCGTTCGGCGCCCGCTACCGCACCGACAGCGGGCGGCTGTTGTCCAGTGCGCTCAGTCCCGACGGCACCCGGATCGCCGCGCTGACCTGGAAGAGCTTCACCGGCTTCGTCACCCTCTTCGACGCCCGCTCGGGCCGGGTGGTCCAGCAGGTCGGCACGGGCATCGGCAAGGACAAGCGGATCGGCGACGGGTCGGCGGGCACGGACGGTCCGCTCTACTCCCCCGACGGCAAGAACCTGTGGTTCCCGCAGGCCGGCGATCTGGTGCGGTTCACCGTCGGCTCCGGCGGCAAGCTCTCCTCGCCGCACGTCATCAGGCTCACCGGCCCCCATGGCAGCGCGCTGCCCGGCGGCATGGCGCTCTCCCCCGACGGCGCCCGGCTGTATGTGGCGCTCAACGGCAGCAACACCCTGGGCGTCGTGGACACCAGGACCGACAAGCTCATCAAGGAGATCAAGGTCGGCAACGCACCCCGCCAGGTGGTGATCGCGGACGGCCGCGCCTTCGTCAGCAACGAGGGCGGACGGCCGGCCACCGCGCGGGACTTCACCAACCTCTCCGACGGCACCCCGCTGGTCGCCGACCGTACGACCGGCGCGGCGAGCACCGGCACCGTCTCCGTCGTCGACCTCGCCGCCGAGCGGGAGACCGGCACGGTGCAGGTGGGGCTCCAGCCCACCGCCCTTTTCCTGCAGGGGAGTTCGCTGCTGGTGGCCAACAGCAACGACGACTCCGTGTCCGTCGTCGACACCCGCAGGCAGCGCGTCACCCAGACCTTCAACACCAACCCGCTGCCCGGTGCCAAGACCGGCAGCCACCCCAACGCGATCACCATGGCGGACCCGGACCACATCCTGGTGTCCCTCGGCCGGGACAACGCCCTGGCCCAGTACCGCTGGAACGGCCCGCGCACGCCCGTGCGCTACGAGGGGCTGATCCCCACCGACTGGTACCCGGTGAACGTCCAGTACAACGGGCGCCTGCACAAGGTCGTCGTCACCAATGCCCGGGGCGTGGGCTCGCGCGGCCCGGTCTCCACCGTCCACGACGGATCGGACACCAAGCCCGCGACCGGGCACAACACCTATGACGACACCGGCACCCTCACCTCGTTCGACCGCCCCACCAAAGCCCAACTCGGCAGGCTCACCCACCGGGTGTTCGTCAACAACGACTGGGAGAAGCTGCTCGGGCGCGGCAACCTCGCCGACCCCCTGGCCAGGCCGGTGCCCATCCCGGCGCGGCTGGGAGAGCGCTCCGCCATCGAGCATGTCTTCCTGATCGTCAAGGAGAACCGGACCTACGACCAGGTGCTCGGCGACATCGGCAAGGGCGACAGCGACCCCTCCCTCGCCCAGTTCGGCAGGCGCGTCACCCCCAATCAGCATGCACTCGCCGAGCGGTTCGGCCTGTTCGACAACTTCTACAACGAGGGGACCCTGTCCGCCGACGGCCACAACTGGCTGACCCAGGCCGATGCAAATGACTACATAGAGAAGGAATTCGGTACCTTCTATCGCAGCTATCCCTCGCAGGGCGCCGACGCCCTCGCCTACCAGCGCACCGGCTTCCTGTGGGACGCGGCCCGGCGGGCGGGGCGCAGCGCCGAGAACTACGGCGAGTACGTCAACCTCCAGCTGCCGCCGAAGGACGCGCCGAGCTGGTCGGACTGGTACAAGACCGCGCGCATCCTGGAGGGCAGGGAGACCGGTGAACTGCCGGTGCCGACGGGCAAGTACCCGAGCACCTCCGACATCCCCTCCCTCACCGCGATCAACAAGCCGGATTTCCCGACCTTTGATACGGATATTCCGGATCAATACCGCATTGATGTCTGGCTGCAGCACTTCCGGCAGGCGGAGAAAACCGGCAAACTTCCCCAACTCACACTGATGACACTGCCGCAGGACCACACGGCGGGCACCAGCGGCAAGGACCCCTATCCGACGGCGATGGTGGCCGACAACGATCTGGCCGTCGGGCGGCTGGTCGACGCGCTCTCGCACAGCAGGTTCTGGAAGTCCTCGGCGGTGTTCGTCCTGGAGGACGACTCCCAGGACGGGGTCGACCATGTCGACGGGCACCGGGCGCCGCTGTGGATCGCCAGCCCCTACGCCCGGCGCGGGGCCGTGGTGAGCACCTACTACTCACAGCTCAATGTGGTCCGCACCATCGAGCAGATCCTGGGCATCCAGCCGATGAACCAGCTCGACCGGGCCGCCGAGCCGATGTTCGACGCCTTTGTGAACCGTCCCGACACCCGGCCCTTCACCGCACTGCCCAGCCAAGTGCCGCTGGATTACGGGCTGAAGAAGAACCCGGCGGCGGGCCCGCCCGGACAGCTGCGCCTACCGCACGGCATGGAGCGGCTGGCCCGGCAGTGGGAGCAGTGGAGCGCCAAGCAGTCCACCGGTGGCGCCGAACCGGAGCTCGACCGGGTCAATCCGGCGCAGATGAACCGGATTGCCTGGTACGAGTCCACGGGGTGGCGGCGCCCCTACCCGGGCGACTCGCGGATCCTCGGCCCCGAGGAGGTTCCGGGCAAGGACAAGCCCGCGCAAGAGCTGGACTGACGTGGTCCTACGGTGGGGGGATGTCCACTGACTCCTTCACCCTCACCCCGGATGTCACCCTGCGCCCGGTGGTCGCGGACGACGCGGCGGCCCTGGCCCGCGCCTACACCGCGAGCCGCGATCACCTGCGCCCCTGGGAGCCCCGCCGGGCCGAGGCCTTCTACACCACCGACGGGCAGGCGGCCCGGCTGGCCGAGCTGGCCGGGTCGCACCGCGCCGGGCGCGTGATGCCCTGGGTGCTGGCGGAGGCCGGTGGCGAGATCGTCGGCGTCGTCAATCTCAACAACATCGTGCGGGGCGCCTTCCACAGCGCCAACCTCGGCTACTGGGTGGCGGCCACCCATGTGGGCCGCGGCCTGGCCACCGCCGCGGTGCGGGTGGCCTGCCGGGCCGCCGACGAGCGGCTGGGGCTGCACCGGATCGAGGCGGGCACCGTGCTCGCCAATGCGGCCTCCCAAGGGGTACTGGCGAAGTGCGGGTTCGAGCGCATCGGCGTTGCGAGGAACTATCTGCACATCGACGGGGAGTGGCGGGACCACTTCCTCTTCCAGCGGATCCTCAACGGCCGCCGCCCGCGCTGACCCCCGTGTCCCTGAGGCGTTTGCTCAATCGCCTCAGAATCTATGCCTTGCCGACGTACGGCTGTTACACGACAGACGGAAAACAGCGCATCGGGAGTCGTAGGATCGTACCGCCTCAGCGAGGGGGCGATTGGTTGAACTTCGCCCCCTTTCAGTCCTGTTGTTTGCACTACCGCGCTCAGTCGGCGCAGGAGATGGGGGGACCCCTGTGCCCGGGCGAATATCACGTCGGCGGATGCTCCAGTTCACCGGCACCGGCCTGGTGGCGGGATCCGCGGCAGTGGGCGCCTGGCAGTGGCTCGCACCCGGTTCCGCATCGGGGCGGGACGGCAAGGAGTTTCCGGCACGGCCGGCCAAGGTCGTGACCTCCGAGTCGTTTGTGCACATCATCGCCCACGCCGATGACTCCCTCTACTTCATGAACCCGGAGCTGGAGCAGTCCATCCGCGGTGGCGCCCCCACGGTCACCGTCTGCCTCACCGGCGGTGAGTCCGACGGGCGCAACGCGCTGTTCCAGACGCCCGGTTACGGCAGACTGCCCGAGCGCCGCCCCCAGTTCGTCCGGGCGAGAATCAACGGCCTCCGCGAGGCGACCGCCCAGATGGCCACCGGTGACTGGCTCAGCCCCTGGAAGGTGGAGACGACCAGCCTGCTGCCCGGCTTCCAGGCCGAGCTGCACACGCTCAGAGCCGCTCCCCAGATCCAGCTGATCTTCATGGAGCTGGTGGAGGCGCGGTTCATCAAGGTACCGCGCGTCCAGAGCCTGCGCGGGCTGTGGGTCGGAGCCACCAGAACGCTGCCCACGCTCCTCCCGGCCGACGGCCCCGTCGACCGGGTCTTCCACTACCAGCGCCAGCAGGTCATCGATTCGCTCGTGGCCGTACTGGAGCGCTTCCAGCCGACCGTCGTCCGCACCCTGGACCCCAACCCCACCCACCGGGCACACCAGGATCACTATCCCCATGTGCCCCCGGTGCTGCAGGGCCTGGCCCACTACGACCACCAGGACCACACCACCGCCGCCCACTTCGCGCAGGCCGCGCTCGCCGAGTACTGGGGACGCAGGCACTCCCGGCCGACGGCTGTGGAGAGCTATCTCGGCTACGAGGTCTCGCTGCTGCCCACCAACCTCGACACGGCCGCCACCGCACACAAGATCAAGCTCCTTGACACCTATGGCTGGGCCGACGGCAAGGACTGCGGCGACCCCGCCGGCTGCGGCGACCGCAAGGTCGGCAACCGCTCCAAGGACGTGCGCTGGTCCAACAACTGCCGCCACCGGGCCACCGGCACCCAGCGCTGGGTGCAGCCGCTCCCCGACGGCCGGCTCGCGGCCTTCGCCCTGCTGGACGGCGCCGTGCACTGCTGGGCGGAGAGCACACCGGGCAGCGGCGTCTGGTCCAAGCCGAGCCAGGTCGGCGGCTCGATGCTGGAGGGCCAGCTGCAGGTGCTGCGCCACGCCGACGGTTCGCTGCAGCTGTTCTCCGTGCGCACCCAACTGCCCTCGGGGGGCAAGCCGCAGCGGCGGGATATCGTCACCGCCCGGCAGACGGGCAAGGCCGGTCCCGGCGGCACCCCGGAGTTCCGCACCTGGGAGTCCCTCGGCTCACCGGAGGCGGACCCGGAGCGGTCCATGGAGGTCGGCTATCCGGTGGCCGTCGCGGACAAGCAGGGCACCGTTTATGTCTTTGTACGCGACTGGGCGGGCGGCCTGATGTTCCGCACCGGGGACAACGGCCAGGACTGGACGGACTGGGAGCACCTTCCGGTGGACGGTGACCCGGTATCCGTCCAGGACGGCCTCGATGCCGCACTGGACGACCAGGGCCGGCTGCATGTGATCGCCGCCGACACCAAGACCGTCCTCCACTGGATGTCCGACAACCCCGGCGAGCCGCCCCGGATGGCGAACCCGACGCGCCTGCCGACCAGCGCCGGCGAGGTGACCCTGGCCCCGCTGTCCGGCGGCGGGATGCGCCTGGCCACCCGCCAGCCCGGCACGGCCCGGGTGGTGATCGCCGACTGGCAGCCGGACAAGGAGCGTTGGCGGGTGACCTCCGAGTGCCCGCCGGTCGGCGGCTACGGCCGGGTGGCGCTGGCCCAGGACGGCCGTACGGTCGTCGTCGCCGGCCGGGACGACCAGGGCCACGCACGGGTGTCCGTGGGCTCGGGGCGCCCCGGACCCTGGCAGCGACAGGGCGTTCCGCACCGCGGCACACCCGGGATCGCCCAGGACGCACAGGGCCGCACGACCGTGGTCGTCCTCGGCATGGACGGCCGGCTCAGCAGTACGCGCGGCCGGGGAGCGGCCAAGTCGGCGTTCACCGGCTGGATTTCGCACGAGGGGCGGGACCGGAGCGATCTGGGATCGTCCTAGGGGATGTCCGATGGGTGCGGCTACGCGCCCCGCAGCCGCTCCGCGACCTCCGCGTTGATCTCCTGCTGGTGCTGGGCCAGGAAGAAATGCCCGCCGGGGAAGACTCGCAGATCGAAGGGGCCGGTCGTATGGCCGGCCCAGGCCTGGGCCTCGTCGAGGGTGACCCGGGGATCCGCATCGCCGGTCAGCCCGATGACCGGACAGTGCAATGGCTCACCCGGCTCGTACGCATAGGTCTCGATCGCCCGGTAGTCGGAGCGGACGGCCGGGAGGATCATGCTCAAGATCTCCTCGTCGCCCAGGAGTTGGGATTCGGTGCCGCTCAACGCCCGCATCTCGGCGATGATCCCGTTGTCGTCCCGGGTGTGTACGGTCTCCGCACGGCGCCGGGACGGAGCCCGGCGCCCGGAGACGAACAGCGCCGTCGCGACGACCCCCTTCGCCCGCTCGAACCGCCGGGCTACCTCAAAGGACAGCACCGCCCCCATGCTGTGCCCGAAGAAGGCCAGCGGCCGGTCCGCCCACGGGAGCAGGGCGTTGAACACCCGGTCGGCGAACTCCGGAATGTTGTCGATGAGGGGTTCGCTCCGGCGGTCCTGACGGCCGGGGTACTGGACGCACAGGACGTCGACGAAGGACGGCATCGCCTTCGACACCGGGAAGAAGAAACTCGCCGAGCCACCCGCGTGCGGCAGGCACACCAGTCGGACCTTGCCGTCCGGGCGTGGATGGAATCTGCGAATCCACAGGCTGTTGGTGTCGGTGTTGTCGCTCACGGGACTGTCGGTTCCTTCCGGACGCGTCGACGGCTGCCAAAGAACGTCAAAGAACGCCAAAGAACGAGGCGAGGTCAGGCGTGCCCCGCGGGGGCGCGTCCCACACCTCGTGCGACCCATGTCACTCGACGCCCGCCGGTCAAGGACTGCCGGTCAAGGACTGCCGGTCAACGACCGCCGGGGGCGATGTCCTGGGCGATCACCCGCTCGATGTTCCGCTCGGCCAGCGCCGTGATGGTGACAAATGGATTGACGCCGATGGAACCGGGAATCAGCGCGCCGTCGTTGACATAGAGGTTGCGGTGACCGCGGACGCGGCCGTAGTCGTCGGTGGCCTTGCCCAGCACACAGCCGCCGAGCGGGTGGTAGCAGAAGTCGTCGGCGAAGGCCTTGGGCCTGCTGCCGAACAGGTCATAGCGGTACAGGGTGAGATTGGCCTTGTTGATCCGGCCGAAGAGCGACTTCGCGGCGTCGACCGCGGGCCGGTTCTGGTCGCGGGTCCAGCGCAACTCCGCCCGGTCCGTGGCCTTGTCGTAGACGAAGGTGCCGCGCTCCGGGTTCTTGGTGATCGCCAGATAGAGACTGACCCAGGTCTCGATGCCGGCCGGTACGGGCGCGATCTCCGCGAAGACCGGGGCGCTCGGGTTGTCCCAGTCGTCGATGCCGAGCACGGGGATCGACGACTGGTGGGCGCCGGTGGGGTCCCAGATGTGGTTGGCCCGGGCGGTCATCACATTGCCGTTCGGGCCCCAGCCCGCACCGATCTCGGGGCCGAGGCCGGGAAGCGCACCGGTCTCCCGGGCCCGCAGCAGGAGTTCCGTCGAGCCGAGGCTGCCGGCCCCCAGGAAGAGGTGGCGACAGGAGATCTCCTTGCGGCCGAGTCGCCTGCCGAAGGGGTCCGTCCGCTCCACCGTCAGCAGATAACTCCCGTCCCTTCGGCGGCCGATGGCCCTGACCTGGTGCAGGGTCTCGATGGTGACCCTGCCGGTGCCCAGGGCGGCGGCCAGATAGGTCTTGTCCAGGCTCAGCTTGCCGTGGTTGTTGCCATAGATGACCTCGCAGGCCAGCGCTGACCTGGGCACCTCGCCGGCCGCCTCGCGCCGCATATAACCGAAGTCGTAGACGTTCGGCACGAACACGGTGCCCGCGCCCGCCCTGGCCGCCTGCTCGCGCGAGACACGGGCGTACCGGTACCACTCGGTTTCCTCGAACCAGTCCCCGGCGATGTGGTTCACCCCGAGCATGGCGTTCGCCCGCGGGAAGTACCGGCCGTACATCTCCGCGGAGTCGACCCGGGGGAGCACCTCCTCGAAGTACGAGCGTCTGGGCACCACGGCCATGCCCCCGTTGACCAGCGAACCACCGCCGACGCCCCGTCCCACATACACGGACATCTGGTCGTAGTTCACCCGGTCCAGCACCCCCGCGTAGCGTTCGATGTTCCGGTTGACCACGTCGAGCCAGAGGAAGCTGGCCAGCGGGGCCTGTGTCCGGGACCTGAACCAGCTGGAGCGCCGGTCGGGGTTGAGCATCCCGCAGAAGACCCGCCCGTCCGGCCCCGGCCGGTCCCACAGCTGCCCCATCTCGAGCATCAGCGTCTCCACGCCCGCCTCGGCGAGGCGCAGCGCGCTGACGGCCCCGCCGTATCCGGTGCCGATCACCACCGCCGGGACGAACGAGCCGCTGTGTGTTCCGGCCGCCGCCGAGGCCCGCGGGGCGAGCCGGATCGTGGTCGCCCCGGCGAGCGCGGCCGCTCCCAGGGCAGCGGTGCCGAGCAGGCGGCGACGTGACAGATGCTGATGTGCCGTCATGAAGTTCCCGACCTCTCCGGAGTCCTCCGAGCCGATGGGGGTCCTGGAGGTCATGGAAGCAGAAGCCGCATGTGCCGTGGAACTCGTCGACGTACACCACCAGTTGCTCTTCGGTGCGGACCCAGTGCACACGCGTGGTGCGGCAGTCCCGTGCACACTTCGCAAGATCCACCATCGAAAACAAGCCGTTAAGAACTCGGTAAAGCACACACCTTGCAGACCTGCCACTCCCGACTAAGCTGACACCGCTCGTTTCTCTGCTCACCTCCAGTCACAATCCAATCAGGAGGGCACTCATGCGACAGACCACGAAATCTGCGTTACGGACAACTCGTTCACGCATCGCCGCCGCGATATCGACCGGCGGTATCGCACTGGCCGCAGTGACTCTCGCGGCTCCGCCCGCATCCGCCTCGAGCTGGGTTTATTACAAGTCCTATGACACCGCGAAGGCGTGTGATACGGCAGGCCGGAACATCATGGCGAACTTCCCGTCCTGGGAGGATTACGACTGCCGGCCGGAAAAAGGCCGCAGCAGTTTCGCCTTGTACGGACTTGTGAATCGCTAAACGCGATTTCACAGATCACAGAACCCGGGCCACGCTGGTCGCACCAGCGTGGCCCGGGCGTCACCCCACCCGGCGGGACGCCGTCGCCCGGCGATGCACGGCAGCGCAGCGGCACGTGTGGTCAAGCCCCACCCTGGGCAGAATTCCACCGATCACGCAAAAAGCATGACTTGTGGCATTCCGGGGGGACTCATGTCGGACGAGCAGGCACACCAGACTCCGTCGGGGGGCGACCCGGTCCGCGGCGGCAGCCCGGATTCCGCCGTGGACCGTGTCGCGGACTTCTACGGGGCGTATATCGACGCGGTATCGGGCGATTCCGGCTCCCTGCCGGAGTCGCTTCGCGCCTACTACCTCACCCAGGACCTCCAACAACGCCTGGCCGTCTGGGAACAGACCCACCACGCCGACGGCGTGCTCCGCGCCCAGAACGTGCCCACCCACTGGGAGGTCGCCTATGACAACTCGGGCGCCGGGCACCTGTTCACCACGGTCACCCTCACCTGGGGCACCGGCAAGAGCGCCGGCCACACCCGGCTGGCCGTGCAGAGCGATCTGAGCACCAAGCTGATCTCGGACATCGAGGACGGGTCATAGCGGGGCGGCGCGAGCGCCCTACCGCACACAGCCGTGCGAATTCCCACTTTCGAGTGAGGGGCGCCCGGTGCACGGGCCGAGCAGGGCGGTTCCGTAAGGATCATGCGAGGCATAGCCCGAAGAACAGCCGATCCCCGGAGCGCTCCCATGGCGACCTGCAACACCTGCGGCAACGACTACTGGATGGCCTTTGAGGTCAAGACCGTCAGCGGCCAGATCTACACCTTCGACAGCTTTGAATGCGCAATCACCCGGCTCGCGCCCCAGTGCGAGCAGTGCGACGGCCGCATCATCGGCCACGGCGTCGAAGTCGAGGGACGCTTCTTCTGCTGCGCACACTGCGCCCGGGAGGGCGCCAAGGGACTGGGGCAGCAGATCCGCGACACGGTGGGCGCCCACCCGGGCTGAGCCCCCCCGCGCCGACGCGTCAGCGGGGGCCGTCAGCGACGGCCCCCCGCAGCGCGCCGAGGACGACGGTGCCGGCCGGGGCCGACGGCGGCCGTGGGCCGCATTACTTCCGAGGTAATCGACAGTGTCTCGGGCCACTGCGAATCTGTGGAATGTCCGGAGGGGGCGCGACCGGAAGTGCCGGTCGCCGCCCAGAATCCGGGATTGCCGCTGATCGTCGTGAGAGGAATGAAATTGAGATCGATTGACGAATTCGCAACGCGTTACGCTGCCGCCTGGAACGAGACGCATGCGGGGCGCCGCCGGAAGGCCGTCGGCGAGCTGTGGGCGGGCGATGGCCACTACGCGAACGTGGCCGCGGAGTACCGCGGGCACGACGCAGTCGCCCAAGCCATCGACGAGGCGTACAACGACTTCATTGCGAAGGGTTTCGTCTTCACCGTGCACAACCTTCAGGTCAACCACGAGGCTATGCGGATCACTTGGCACATGGTTCCGGCCGACGGCGGTGAAGTGGCCGCGGTGGGCACCGAGTTGATCATCCTGGACGATGACGGCCGTATCCGCACCAATCACCAGTTCATAGACATCGCCCCCGCCCAGTAGCGAGGCCTGGTGCATCCAATCGCGATGCGCCTGGGGCTGCTGGGTGATCGTCGTGATCTCCGTTGTGGTCTGACTCTCGATCCGGGCGCGGCCCCGTCTCATCACGGACCCAGAACTCCGGAGGGCCGCGTCACGGGTTGAAGAGGACGCTGGCGAACTTCAGGCCCTGGCCACCGTGCCTGCCCGGCTCCACGCGTGCCGCGGCGCCCTTGCATTTCTTGTTCGAGTACACGGCGAGCGGCCTTTTCGTGAGGTTGTGCGGTTCCCTGGCTTCCTGTCCCATGTCGAGGCACTTGTGGTCCGGGGGGTTCTGGACCGAGTAGACCTTTCCCTTGGGTCCCACCCAGGCGAACTGACCCTCTGCGGCCACCGCCGAGCTGGTGGCCAGTGAGACGGAGAGCACAAGCCCCCCAAAGACGGCGACTCCGGTGCGGAACAGGCGCATTACGGCTCCTTGAGGTCGGCGGGAGGATGAGCTGCCCCGAATACGGACAACGACACTCGCCGTCCAACGACACGCAGCCGATCGACACAACGTTGTATGCGGTGAGTCACGGGCGTTCCTAGCGCCAGGGATCGAGGGCGTGCTTGCCGCGGGTCTGACCGGCTTCGAGTTGCTGCAGCACCGCCGGCCCCTCGGCCAGGGGTGGCTCGGCAGTTCGAGTCAGTCAGCCCGGAGCAGGGTGTGCAGCTCGGCGGTGTCGATGATGTGGGCCCGTGAGGGGAAGACTTGGTGGAGCAGGACGTTGTGGGCTTCGATGTCAGGGTCGGCGACGCCGTCGGACAGGACGTAGAGCTGATAGTCGCGGTCGGCCGCGTCGATGACGGTGGACAGGACGACACCGCTGGTACTGATGCCGGAGACGACCAGAGTGGTGATGCCGCGCTCGCGCAGTTGCCGGTCAAGGTCGGTGGTGGATATGCCGCCGTAGCGGATCTTGCGCACCATGATGTCGCCGTCCTGGGGAGCCAGGCGCTCATGGATGGCAGCGGCGGGGTCTTTGTGGTGCATGACGCGGTGTTGGGCCAGCGGGGCGAAGGATTTGTTGGTGGCCGGGATCGCGTCCCAGTCGGCCTCGGTGAAGCCGACGCGGACGTAGGCGATGGTGCCGCCGTTGGCGCGAACGTCGGCGATGGCCCCTTCCATCCGGCCGAGCAGGGCTTCGCAGTCCCCGCCTTCGGGCAGCAGGGCCAGGATCGCGGGCTGGTAATCCATGACGAGAAGAGCGGTGTGCGCGGGGTCAAGTGCGAGGGCAGGGCTCATGCGAGTGCTCTCCTTGCTTGATGGTGCCTGGTCGGCACGTGGCGAGTTGTGGTGTGTCATGTGTGGCTACGAGTCAGTTCCGGCTTGTGCTGTGGCCTGTGGTGGTGTCGAGGGAGTAGCAGCGGGGTCGCCAGCACGAACACGCCGGCCAGGCCGATAGCCGTACGCGGGCCGAGCAGGCTGCCCAGCACGCCCCATGCGGCCGTCAGGAGCGCGGTCGAGGACTTGGTCGTCACCGACCAGGCGGACAGCGTGCGGGCGACCCGATCGGTTACGGTGCGCTCGAGGCGGTAGGTGGCGTAGACGGGGTTGAAGACCCCGCAGCAGAAGATCAGCCCGAGCTCGACGCCCATCACCAACAGCAGCCCTCCGGTCCCCGGGCCCAGGAAGGCCAGCCCGACGGGCCAGAGCGCCCGCAGCGTCCCGGCAGCGACCAGGACTTGGTGCTGCCCGTACCGGGTGACGAGTGGTCGGGCCAGCCGTGAACCGAGCAGCCCGCCGATCGCGGGCGCGGCGAAGGCGAGGCCGTACTGCCAGGATGCGAAGCCGAGTTGGCCGAGCATCAGTACGGCCAGCAGCGTGTCGGCGGCCATCAGCAGGCCGTTGAACAAGGCGGTGTTGAAGAACAGCGGACGCAGCGTCGCGTCGGCGAGGATGTACCGCCAGCCGTCGAGCAGGTCCCCGACCCGCGTGCGTGCGGCCTCCCGGCGCTCGGGCCGCGGCTCGGGCCCGCCCGTCGCGCGGATGCCCAGGGCCGAGAGCAGGTAGCTGACCGCGTCGGCCACCACCGTCGCCACCGGACCGAGGAACCCGATCGCCGCGCCGCCCAGCGGTGGTCCGATGATCGTGGTCGTCCAAGTCGTGGACTCGAACCGGGCGTTGGCGACGAGCAGGTCCTCGGCCGGCAGCAGCGTCTTCAGGTACGCGCCGGAGGCGGCGCGGAAGGTGATGTCGGCCGCCGCGACGACGACCGAGACCAGCAGGAGCTGAAGGAGGGTGAGCACGCCGAGCGCGAACGCGGTGGGGATCGTCAGCAGCGCAGCGAACCGCACCAGGTCCATCGCGATCAGCACCGGCCGCTTCCGGCGGAACTCCACCCACGGGCCGAGCGGCACCGCCACGGCCGCGCCCACCGCAGTCCCCACGGAGGACAGCGCGGCGACCTCGGCCGGTCCGGCATGCAGCACCTGGATGGCGATCAGCGGGAACGCGCCGAAGGCGAGCCACGTGCCGAGCGCGCTGGTCCCGTACGCCCCCCAGAGCCATCCAAACCGCCGCCCCAACCGATGCCCGCTTCTCATACCCGACGCCCCTCGCCACTCACTCGCACAACCGATTCGCGATCGGAAGCATCAAAGCGGGCTCCATACCCGGGGATCAAACAACCGCGGAGCCACCCGGCCACAACCAAAGGTTGTGCCTATAGGGTTTCCGCATGGACCTCGACACCGTTCGGACCTTCGCTGCCGCCGCCGACGCGGGGCAGTTCCAGGAGGCCGCCGCCGAGCTGGCGGTCACCCAGCAAGCCGTCTCCAAGCGCATCGCCGCACTGGAGCGCAACCTCGGTGTGCGGCTGTTCACCCGCACCCCGCGCGGCGCCGAACTCACCATCGACGGGCAGGCGTTCCTGCCCCACGCGCGCGAACTGCTGCGCGTCGCCGAGCGCGCGGTCGCGTCCGTGCGCCCCGGCCGCCGTCCGCTGCGCGTCGACGTGATCGCCTCGCGCAGCGCGCAGTCGGGCCTGATGCGTGGCTTCCATCGCGCACACCCCGACATCGAGCTCGACGTGGTGATGCTGTTCGACATCGAGACGGCCGTCGCCGCCATCCGGTCCGGTGCGATCGACGCATCCTTCCGCGCCGTCGCCGCGCCCGGCAGGCCCCTTCCCGAGGACATCGAGTCCGTCCGGGTGCTCGACGAGCCGCTCCAGCTTCTCACCGGCCCCGCCCACGCACTGGCGGGCGCCCGGTCGGTGCCCCTCGCTCAGCTCGCCGGGCACCGGATCTGGATGCCCGGCGTCGTCCCCGGTACCGAGTGGGCCGCCTACTACGACGACCTCGTCGCCGAGTTCGGCCTCACCATCGAGGCGACCGGCCCCAACTTCGGCTCCGACGCCCTCCTCGACACCGTCGCCGACACCCCGGCCCTGGCCACCTTCATGGGCGAGCAGACCCGCCTCATCTGGCCCGCCGGCCACGGCCTGCGCCGCATCCCGGTGACCGACCCGACGCCCGTCTACCCGCACTCGCTGCTGTGGCACCGCGACAACCCCCACCCGGCGCTGGCCACCCTCCGCGCCCACCTCGCCACCACAGCGGCCGACCACAACGCCACCGGGACCTGGGCGCCGGACTGGGTGATTCCGCGCTGACCTGCGCAAACTGGTGGACACCCGGACCTTGCCCGGGTCGTGCACCGCCCGCGGCTTGCGCCAGGGCGCAAGGCCGCCGATATCGCGTCGTCCAGGCCGGACTTGCGGACCGTCTCGACCAGCAGCACCGCCCCGGCCTGTGAGACCACCGAACGGCCACCGCTCCCGACACGAACCGCGGGTAGCACCCGATATGCTTCTGCACCTGGGAGGTGCTTCCGACCGGAGTGGGAACAAGGGCCTTGACAATCCTCATTCTTGCTGGTCATGGGCACTTTGCGTGTTACCTGACCACCTGTCGGACACCACACTTCATGACGTGACGATGGGGTGAATGCGATGCCTCTTGAGGGCGAGTACGAGCCGAGTCCGGCACAGTGGGTGCGCGATCAGGTCGAGCTGTACGAGAGTTCGGGCGGCACACAGGGATCGACGCTCCGGGACACGGGCCTGCCCATCGTCATCCTCACGACGCGCGGCGCGAAGAGCGGCAAGATCCGCAAGATCCCGTTGATGCGCGTGGAGCACGAGGGGCGGTACGCGGCCGTGGCCTCGAAGGGCGGCTTCCCACGTCACCCGGTCTGGTACTTCAACCTCAAGTCCGACCCGCACGTGGAGCTCCAGGACGGGCCCGTACGCCGGGACATGACGGCCCGTGAGATCACCGGGGAAGAGAAAGCCGAGTGGTGGGAGCGCGCGGTCGCCGCGTATCCGCCGTACGCCGAATATCAGGAGAAGACCGACCGTGTGATCCCCGTCTTCGTGCTGGAGCCCGCGCGCGGGTAGGACCCGACGCTTCGGCACCTGGGAAGTGCCTCCGGCCGGTACGCAAACAAGGACTCGACATTCCTCTTTCTCGCCGGTCAAAGGCACTTTCTGCTTGCCTGACCACCAGTCGGACAACATACTCCGTGAAAGCACGAGGTTAAGCCCAAGCCGCTGTCAGTGCCCGCTCGTAACCTGATCCCATGCCATCCGACCACGACTTCGACGACCTGCCTTCCAGAGCCATCAACGCGGCCATCCGCGCGCTCCTCGATGCGAGCCAGGGACGGGCGCTTACCGATCGTGAGCGTCGGAGGTACGAACAACTCCGGACGGCATGGCTGGCCGCGAGCAGACGAACCCGACGCATCACCACGGCCTTGTCCTTGCCACAGGGCGTTGCCCAGCAGGTCGCCAACGACGAACCTGCCCGACCGAGTTCACCAGATACCAATGCGTCCCCGCCAAACCGAGATGGCGGGGACACGGCAGACAGTGTTCTCGAGGGTTATTCAAAAGCCCTAAAGGTCAGACGGGCGGCATCAGATCGCTCTCACTGATGGTGTACGTCAGCAGGGGGTAGATGAAGTCCGTTTCATTGTTCTCACGGCGCCGTAGTTGGTAAAACTCGCGCCTCTGCTCGTCGTCGGCCGACGTGAGGCGCGCACCCTGCGGGAGGTAAACATGTCCGTCGCGAAACCGAACGAAGGTTTTTGACGTTCGAAACGTTACGCCCAACCACTGGTTGTCCGCCGCCTGGACGGGCGTGTCCAATACGATCTTGTGCCTGAGTTGCCGATTCGAGTCGACAGAAAAAGCGACGATGCTGTTGTGGGCGAGAGGGATCTCGAACTTCTCGCCACCGGACCCCTTTGATTCGAAGATCAGCTTCCTCGGCGGGCTCGCTTCGGGGTGTTGGTAGCAGGAGAAGACGGCGATAAACGACTCGTTGGCCAGATCGAGGGCTTGGTCGGAATGGCTGCCCATGGTTGTGTAAGCGTTCGTGTAGCTCTCGATGAGAGCGTTGTTGAAGCCGACCGAAAGCGCCGCACGTTCTTGAATCTGTTGCGCCAGCCGTTTGTGCACCGCCCGGAAACGCTGCGTCGGGCTGTTGTATCGAGTGGTAGTACGTACGAGAGGTACACCACCCGCCTCGTCGATCTTGGTAAGCACGGCGCCTCGTCGGTCTTTTCCTACGTCTTCCAAACGAGCCGACGCGGACAGCTCCGCAAAGAGATTCACCTCGGTTGGCAAAGCGCACGAGAGGATCTCATCCGAGATCCTAGACTCGGGGGGCAACATAGTCTCCCGTGTTCATGCTGAAGAGAAATTCGTCGCCGTAATCAATGAGGGACGAGGTCCTGTTCTCCTCGGCGTACAGCCTGCGCAGCTCGTTCATGCCGGCCGGTGTGGGTGGCTCCAGCTTCACCAAATCTCCGGCCACTTTGAGGAACGTGTGACCGTTCTTGTGAACGGCTTCGGTGCTCGAACAGCGCACCACGTATCCCAGGCGGGTCGGGAGCAACTCGGCGTCCAACGTTGAGGGTCGGATTTCGTGCGTATACAGGCGGTTGGTGGACAGCGGCATGAAGAACACGGAGCCGGGATAGAGAGTCAGCGTGAACTGCGGGGGGAGCGCGACCCCGTCGCGTTTTTCGGTCGGCTTCTTGAGGCGAAAGTGGAGTTTGGTCAGCCCGCTGGCACCCTTCACACCGTAGTCGAAGGCGTCTTCGGCCAGGGGCTGCAGCTTGTCGAGCCGGTCATAGAAGGTGCAGAAGGCCATGATGCCGTTGACGGGCATGTCCTTGGTCTTGTCGGCATGGGCCGAGATCTTGGCCTTGGACTGCTTGCGCTCGGCCGTGGCAAGGGTGTTGTGGTAGATCTGGGCGAGGACGTGATTCAGCGGTGCCTGGTTCCGGAAGACGGCGGCGGCCTCGCGGTTCAGAGCCTCGACGATGCGCGTGTCGGTCGGACGAAAGCTCTCGGTCGGCCCCGAAAGATTCGTGGAGCACCGGAGCAGGCGGAAATGTAGTTCGTCACCGTTCCGCGTGACGGGCGTCAGATAGATTCCGCTGCGATGGGCTGTTCCAGGCTTGGTGGACTCCGTCAGGGACTGGAACGCGTGCTCCGCACGGATCCGTCCGAAGTGATCGTCGCCGAGTCCGAAAAAGCGGCGGTAGTACACGCCGACGCCGTGTACGCGGATGGGAACTCGGCCGAGATCGACGAGAGTCCACGATTTGTCGGCATCCTCGTGGTAACCGTGTGATAGCTCCCGGATAACGAACACCCGGGCAGCCGCATGGAGTTGGCGACCGCTGATCCCGGATATATCGCCACACAGGTAGACGGTCTTCTGCGCGAGGTTGTGCGAGCCAGAAGCAAGGTCCTCTGGCGTGATTGTGGACCCGAAGAAGTCCCTGATCACGTCATTATCTTGCAACATCGAAGGCGCAACCAAGGTGTTGCTCGCATCCTCGATGCAGACTTCTGTTGGCTCTGTTGTGTGCATCAAACGGTACCTGCCATTCGCAGATCTTGGTGGATTGCCCAAAACCGTGGACATGGCAACGGCCCGCACTCTTTCATCTGCGTTGCGAAGCGCAAACGAAAGGAGTCGGACCGTTGAACCTTGATGCTCTCACGGGGCTCGACAGCGAGCAACGGGTTCTGCTGTGCGGGCGGTCTTCGGTGTCAGCCAGTCCACGGTCAGCCACCGCTGGGAACCGGGAGGCGCTCTACCGGCGGACCGCCGAGATCAGTCCGCCGGGCCGCTCCTCGCGCTGCGGAGGGGTACTGATCGGACGGCCGTAGGCGACAGCGCGCTCGCGCAGGGTGTGACTGTCGGCCTTCCAGCCGTGTCCGGCCAGCCAGCCCACCGGGTCGTCGGGCATCTCCGAGACCCACATGGATGCCGCCGATCCCGGCGCGGCGTCCGCGCCGAAGCGCTCGATCACGCCGCGCGAGCCCAATGTCAGCCCCATCCGACTGCCTGCCGCCGACTGCGTGCTGATCCGGGCCAGGAGTAGCTCCACCGCGTCCTCGGGCAGATAGATCAGTAGTCCTTCGGCGATCCACGCGGTCGGCACGGCCGGGTCGTGCCCTGCGGCGGCCAGCGCGCCTGGCCAGTCCTCACGCAGATCCACCGCGACGGTGATCCGCTCGCAGCGTGCGACGGCCCGCTCCTGGCGCAGCACCGAAGCCTTGAAGTCCAGTGGCGCGGCGGTGTCGACCTCGAACAGCCGGGTGCCCTCGGGCCAGTCGATCCGGAAGGCCCGGCTGTCCATACCGGCGCCGAGCAGCACGACCTGCCGGACCCCGGACGCGGAGGCCTGCTGCAACAGGTCGTCGAGGAACTTCGTCCTGATGACGATGGAGTACGACACGGCCAGTCGGCGGCGTCGCGCGGCCTCGTCATCGGGCAGCGGCGGCGAGGAGGGCCACAGGCCGCCGGCAGTGGCGAAGGCCTGTGCCAGCGGGTCGCGGAACAGTGCGTTCTCCCGCTCGGTCTCCAGCGCCCGCACCCTGGCCACCCCCACCGCCGTGGCCCACACTCCCGACGGCTGCACCCGCTCCTGCTCATCAGTCACCGCGCCAGCCTAAATGATCGATTCCAAGGGGCCTGTTGAGGGGAGCCAGGTTCATGCGCGGCCAACCAGCCATGCGCGCACTGACCGCCTACGACCACCAGGCCCTGTCCGATGGGTCAGACCGTCGTACGAGTGGCGACGGGCCGACCGGGGATTGGCCTTCATGCCAAGCGGCTCGGACGCATATGGTCGACGCCGAGCGTGCTGAGGTTGCGCTGCCCGTCCTCGGTGAGGGAGTGACCGGGTGTTCGGTGCGCCCTTGATGCCTGCGAAGCGTGCACGCCAATCGCGTTGGCCGGAGGTCAGTTGCCGGTCCTGAGGGCATCCAGGTGCCGTCGCAGTACCTGCCGGAGCAGCTTGGGTGGATAGCGGTCCGGCAGCAGCGTTGCCTGGAGATTGAGTCCGTCGAGGAGGGCGGCCAGTCGCGTACTTTCCAGTTCGACGTCCATGCCGCCTGGCAGCCCGCCGGCGCACCGGGCTTCGTGCAGCACACGCGATATCAGGGTGTGCAGGTCGGCTTGCATCTCGGCAGCGCAGGGCCGCAGTTCGGGGCGGGTGTGTGCTGCGGCGGTGAAGGCGAGCCAGAGTGCGGACTCCTGGCGGCGGGCCTCGTCCAAGGGGAGGAACTCGGCCAGGAGCTCTTCCGTTTCGGCCCGGCGGTCGGTGCGGCCGTCGGGAGCCAGGAGCCGCTCGGCGTGGGTGCGGACGCGGTCGCCGATGCGCCGGCTCAGCTCCCTCATCGTGAAGGTCATCAACTCATCGTGGTCGGCGAAGTAGTGGCGGACCGAGCCGATGGCGAGTCCGGCTTCATCGGCGACGTTGCGCAGCGACGCATGCTCCAGTCCATGCCGGGCAGCGACGGACAGGACGGCCTGCGCCACCGCCCTGCGGCGGGCCACGGGATCGACGATCTTCGGCATCTTGCCTTTATAGCACGACCGAGCTAATGTTTTTAGCACGTTCATGCTGCAAAGATAGGTGGTATCTGCGTGAATCCCTGGCTGCTCGCCGCGATCATCGCGGCGGTCGTGATCGTGGTCGTGATCAAACGGATGGCCGGTGAACCGGTCAATACGAAGGAACTCTTCATCACCCCGGCGATCCTGACCGGGATCGGCATCCTGTCCCTCGTCAAGAAGACGGACCTGACCGGGACCGACCTCACCTGGGTCATCATGGGCGCCGTCCTCGGTGTGACACTCGGCGCACTCCGCGGCGCCACCGTTCAACTCAGCGACAAGGGAGGCGTCCTGTGGCAGCGATACACCGGCCGCACCTTCCTCACCCTGATCGGCGCCCTGGCGGTCACGGCCGGCTTCAATGTCCTGGCGGTGAAGATGGGCATGCACGAGAACGCACGCCCCCTCCAGCTCTCCATCGGCGTGAGCTTCCTCGGCGAGTCCCTCATGGTCGGCTATCGCGGCATGGCTTCGGGGATCCCCTTCGCCCCGGCTCGTACTCGCTGACTCTCGCCATACCCCGCGCCGTCCACGGGTACGCGGCGCGTCGGTGTGGGCACCGCGGCGTGCTGATGGGCATGGCACGAGGTCGAGTCCACACCGACCATGCTCCAGTCGATCCGGCCTTCCGCAATGGCTGCTCCCCATGGTGGAGGCAGAGCCCCGCGGGCTGTGGTCCGCTTGCGGACCGCTCCACGCGCGTCTTCCTGCACAGCCGCCCTACCGGATCGGCATTCCCGACAACGCGCGGGCGATCACCAGCCGTTGGATCTCGCTGGTCCCTTCGAAGATGGTGTAGATGGCCGCATCGCGGTGCATCCGCTCCACCGGATATTCGCGCGTATAGCCGTTGCCACCGAGGATCTGCATGGCCTGGGCGGTGACGGCCTTCGCGGTCTCGCCCGCGAAGAGCTTGGACATGGAGCCCTCCGCCGCGGTGAAGGGCTGGCCCGCGGTGGCCATCCAGGAGGCGCGCCAGACCAGCAGCCGGGCCGCGTCGATGCGGGTGCGCATGTCGGCGAGTTGGAAGGCGACGCCCTGGTTGTCGATGATCGGACGGCCGAACTGGACGCGGGTCCGGGCGTAGTCGAGGGCCACCTCGTACGCGGCGCGGGCGATGCCCACCGCCTGGGCGCCGACGGCGGGGCGGGAGGCCTCGAAGGTGGCCATCGCGGCGTTCTTGACGCTCCCTCCGCCCCGAGCGCCCTCCCGGGCACGGGCCAGCCGCTCGTCGAGCTTCTCCTTGCCGCCCAGCAGACAGTGACCGGGAACACGCACCTCGTCGAGGACGACCTCGGCGGTGTGGGAGGCGCGGATGCCGTGCTTCTTGAACTTCTGGCCCTGGGAGAGACCGGCCGTGCCCGGCGGGACGATGAACGAGGCATGGCCGCGGGCGCCGAGTCCGGGCTCGACCACGGCGACGATGACATGGACATTGGCGATGCCGCCATTTGTCGCCCAGGTCTTGGTGCCGGTCAGCGTCCATTCGTCCTTGGCCTCGTCGTAGACGGCACGGGTGCGCATCGCCGAGACGTCGGAGCCGGCGTCGGGCTCGGACGAGCAGAAGGCGGCCACCTTCACATCGTTGGCATCCCCGTACATCTGCGGGATCCAGGTGCCGACCTGTTCCTCGGTGCCGTTGGTGAGGACGCCGACCGCGGCCAGCCCGGTGCCGGCGATCGCCAGGCCCAGGCCCGCGTCGCCCCAGAACAGCTCCTCGAGGGTGAGCGGGACCCCCAGACCGGTCGGGTCGAAGAACTGCTGGGCGTAGAAGTCCAGCGAATACAGGCCGATCTTGGCGGCCTCCTGGACCACCGGCCAGGGAAACTCCTCGCGCTCGTCCCACTCCGCGGCCGCGGGGCGCATGACGTCGGCGGCAAACCCGTGGATCCAGTCACGAACGGCCTTCTGGTCGTCATTGAGCTCCAGCGCGAACTCCGTCATCGCCCCTCCAAGCCACCCTTACGTGCGGTAACGCGAGTCTGTTACCCGCCAGTAGCAACTGTCAACTCCCCCTCCCCCTCCGACTCCCGCACGTGGAGCGGGTGTTACGTTGCGCGAGCGCTAGACGAACACCAGGGGCGGGGAGGCACATCCGATGGAAACCAGCCAGCGGGAAGACCAGCGGCGGGCGACCGAGCGGCGCCGCAAGGAACTGCTGGAGGCGGCCGACCGGGTCGTACTCCGGGAGGGCCCCGGCGCGTCGATGAACGCCATCGCCGCCGAGGCGGGCATCACCAAGCCGATCCTCTACCGGCACTTCGGCGACAAGGGCGGCCTGTACCGGGCGCTGGCCGTACGGCACACCGATGCGCTGCTGGCCGGACTGCGCGCCGCGCTGGACGCCCCCGCCGAGCGGCGGTCCAGGGTCGAGGCGACCCTGGACACCTATCTGGCCGCCATCGAGGCACGGCCACAGGTGTACCGGTTTCTGATGCACCCGGCCGACGAGGGCCAGCTCGCGGAGCAGGGCTTCGACGTGGGGCGGCACTCCGCACCGCTGCTGCGCCGCCTCGGCGAGGAGCTGGCCCTGGTCATAGCGGAGCGGGTCGACCTCGGGCCGGACGGCGAAGAGGCGGCACGGGTCTGGGGGCACGGAGTCGTCGGCATGATGCACGCGGCGGGCGACTGGTGGCTGCGCGAGTGCCCGTGCCCCCGCGCACAGCTGGTGCGGCACCTCACGGACCTGCTGTGGGGACGGCTGGCCGCCGCGGGCGACCGGGCGGACGGGCCGGGGTTCTAGTGCCGCGTCAGCCAGGGTTCGCCCCGTCGCGACGCCCGGCACGCCCTCTCGCCGCACCGGCCGAAAGCCCAAGTACGTCCAGTACGCGGACTTCCGGCCGGCACGCCGAGAGCACGCACCGGACGCCGCTCCTTTTGGGGCAAACCCTGGCTGACGCGGCACTAGCGGTCTCAGGAACCTACGACGTGCTCCGCCCAAGGCGCGCGGCGTGCCGCTCGCAGCGCCCGGCGGCGGCGCAGCCCGGTCAGCCGGTCGACGTACAGGCCGCCGTCGAGGTGGTCGCACTCGTGCTGCAGGCAGCGGGCGAAGAACCCGGTGCCGCTGACCCGTACCGGGGTGCCGTCCACCGTGAACCCCTCGACCACGGCCTCGTCGAAGCGCTCGGTACCCGCTTCGACGCCGGGCAGGGACAGACAGCCCTCGGGGCCCCGGACAGTGACACCGCCGGTCTCCACCAAACGGGGGTTGACGAGATGGCCGAGGTGGCGGCGGTCCTCGTCGTCGGGACAGTCGTAGACGAACACCCTCAGCGGGACGCCGATCTGATTGGCGGCGAGTCCCACCCCCCGGGCCGCGTACATGGTGGCGAACATCGAATCGACGAGCCCGGCGAGGTCCGCGTCAAACGCGGTGACCTCCGCACAGGGTGCCCCGAGGACCCGGTCCCCGAGCAGCCGGACGGGGCGCACAAGTCCGGAACCGCCGGGAATCGAGCCTCTTCGCATGCCGACAACCCTACGTTCCGACGGTGGCAGGTTCGGGCCCACGGCCGGACCTCGATAGGCTGATCCCCGACCGATGCCTCCTGGCTGGCGATTCGGCGCGGAGGGGGCGTTCCAGCGTACGGACCAGGAACAGGCGCGGCGCCGGATGCAAGGAGGATCTAGGACGATGGCAGGCAACACTGGGCCGCTGTCGCCGCGAGCCAAGCTGGCCGTGACGGCCGGCCGGGCGGCCGCGGCGGTGTCGCGGGCTGCGGGACGCGGCAGCGGATCGGTGATCGGTGGCAAGGTCGCCCTCAAGCTCGACCCCGATCTGCTGGCCCGGCTGGCAACCCATCTCGATGTGGTCCTGGTCTCGGCCACCAACGGCAAGACGACCACGACCCGGCTGATCGCCGAGGCGCTGCGCGCCAGCGGACCGGTGGTCTCCAACGCGCTGGGCGCGAACATGCCCGCGGGCATCACCTCCGCCCTGGCGGGCGGCTCGGACGCGCGCTACGGCGTGATCGAGGTGGACGAGAAGTACCTGGCGATGGTGGCCCGGGACGTCTCGCCGAAGGCCATAGCGCTGCTGAACCTCTCGCGCGACCAGCTCGACCGGGCCGCGGAGACCCGCATGCTGGCCGAGAAGTGGCGCGAGGGACTGACCGGCACCAAGGCCGTGGTGATCGCCAACGCCGACGACCCGCTGATCGTGTGGGCCGCGTCCTCCTCGCCGAACGTGGTGTGGGTGGCGGCCGGCCAGGAGTGGAAGGACGACGCCTGGTCCTGCCCGTCGTGCGGTGGTGTGATGCAGCGCCCGGGCGACGACTGGTTCTGCGGGGAGTGCGGTTTCCGGCGGCCCACCCCGAGCTGGGCGCTGTCCGGCGACTACGTACTGGACCCGCACGGCTCCGCGTGGCCGATCCACCTTCAGCTGCCGGGCCGGGCCAACAAGGCCAACGCCACCACCTCCGCCGCCGTGGCCGCCACCTTCGGGGTGCCGCCGCAGGTGGCGCTGGAGCGGATGTACCAGGTCCAGGCGGTCGCCGGACGGTATGACGTGGTGACGTTCCTGGGCCGGGAGCTACGGCTGCTGCTGGCCAAGAACCCGGCCGGCTGGCTGGAGACCTTCTCGCTGATCGACGGTCCGCCCGCGCCGGTGCTGCTCTCGGTGAACGCCCGGGGCGCGGACGGCACCGACACCTCATGGCTGTGGGACGTGGACTACACCCGGCTCGCCGGCCACCCGATCTTCGTCATCGGTGACCGCAAGCTCGACCTCGCGGTGCGGCTGGAGGTCGCGGGCCTGGACTTCCGGGTCTGCGAGACCGTGGATGAGGCCGTGCAGAGCGCCCCGCCCGGGCGGATCGAGGTCATCGCCAACTACACCGCGTTCCAGGACCTCCGCCGCCACGTCGGCAACTGACCCGCACTGGGAGTGTGAGCATGAGCCAGAACAGTCTGCGTGTGGTGTGGGTCTACCCGGACCTGCTCAGCACCTATGGCGACCAGGGCAATGCCCTGGTCCTGGAGCGGCGGGCGCGTCAGCGCCGCCTGGATGTCCAGCGTCTGGATGTCCGTTCCGACCAGCAGATCCCGACCTCCGGGGACATCTATCTGATCGGCGGCGGCGAGGACCGCCCGCAGCGGCTGGCGGCCGAGCGGCTGCGCCGCGACGGTGGTCTCAACCGTGCCGTCGCCAATGGCGCGATCGTCTTCTCGGTCTGCGCCGGCTACCAGATCCTGGGCCATGAGTTCATCAACGACCTGGACCAGCGCGAGCAGGGCCTGGGCCTGCTGGACGTGGTGAGCACCCGGGGCGAGGGCGAGCGCTGCGTCGGTGATGTGCTGGCCGACATCGACGACCGGCTGGGCCTGCCGCCGCTGTCCGGCTTCGAGAACCACCAGGGTGTGACCCATGTCGGCCCACAGGCCCGCCCGTTGGCCCGGGTGCGGTTCGGCAACGGCAACGGCACCGGCGACGGCACCGAGGGCGCGTACAACGACACCGTCTTCGGCACCTACGCACACGGTCCGGTGATGGCGCGCAATCCGCATATCGCAGACCTGCTGATCAAGCTGGCGCTGGACGTCAACGCCCTGCCCCCGGTCGACGACCGGTGGTACGAGGCGCTGCGCAACGAGCGGATCGCGGCGGCGTCCCAGCCCGCATGACGGACGGTGACGGTCCCCGCCGCCCTCGCTTAGTAGGGTGGCGGGGATCCGGCCGGACGACGGGGTCCGGTTCCCCGCCCCTGTTGTGAAGGTTCTGCCTGTCATGCGCATCGGTGTTCTCACCTCCGGCGGCGACTGCCCCGGTCTCAACGCCGTCATCAGGTCCGTCGTGCACCGCGCGGTCGTCGACCACGGTGACGAGGTCATCGGCTTCCGGGACGGCTGGCGCGGTCTGCTGGAGGGCGACCACCGCCCGCTGGACCTGGAGGCGGTGGCCGGCATCCTGGCCGCCGGCGGCACGATCCTGGGCTCGTCCCGGGTACAGCCCGCCCAGCTGCGGGACGGTGTCGGGCGGGCCAAGGAGCATGTCGCCGAGCTGGGTCTGGACGCCGTCATTCCGATCGGCGGCGAGGGCACGCTCAAGGCGGCCCGGCTGCTGTCGGATGCGGGCCTGCCCATCGTGGGAGTGCCCAAGACCATCGACAACGACATCGCGTCCACCGATGTGACCTTCGGCTTCGACACGGCGGTGGGTGTCGCCACGGACGCCCTCGACCGGCTCAAGACGACGGCCGAATCACATCAACGGGTGCTGATCGTCGAGGTGATGGGCCGGCACACCGGCTGGATCGCCCTGCACTCGGGCATGGCCGCCGGAGCGCATGCCATCGTCGTACCGGAACGCCCCTTTGACATCGACGAGTTGACCGCGACCGTCGGCAAGCGCTTTGAGGCGGGCAAGCGCTTCGCGATCGTGGTGGTCGCGGAGGGCGCCAAGCCGCGCGAGGGTTCGATGATCTTCGAGACCGGTGGCACGGATGTGTACGGGCATGAGCGGTTCGCCGGAGTGGCCCGGCAGTTGGCGGTCGAGCTGGAGCGGCGCCTGGACAAGGAGGCGCGCCCGGTGATCCTCGGCCATGTGCAGCGGGGCGGCACACCCACGGCGTACGACAGGGTGCTGGCGACGCGCTTCGGCTGGCACGCGGTGGAGGCCGCGCACCGCGGCGCGTTCGGGATGATGACGGCACTGCGCGGGACGGACATCACGCTGGTCCCGCTGGCCGAGGCCGTGGAGCGGTTGAAGACGGTGCCGTGGGAGCGGTACGACGAGGCGGAGTGTGTGCTGTGAGTTGAGCGAGCCCCGCCGGAAGCTCCGGCCGGGGGCGCCTCTACTCTGGTCCCGGCGCATTGGTCCGAATTGGGAGAGAGTGGATGGATCACAGCGGGCACGGCATGCACGGCATGAACATGGATATGCCGCCGTTCACGCTGGGGCGGGGGCTGGAGTTCAGCGGCGACCCGTTCTTTGTGATCGGCTGCCTGCTGGGGCTGGCGCTGTACGGCTGGGGTGTGGTGCGGCTGTGGCGCCGCGGGGACAAGTGGCCGGTCGGCCGGGTGGTGTCGTTCGTCGTCGGTGTGGTGACGATCTGGCTGGTGATGTGCACCAAGCTGAACGACTACGGCATGGTCATGTTTAGCGTGCACATGGTGCAGCACATGGTGATCAGCATGCTCTCCCCGATCCTGCTGCTGCTGGGCGCGCCGGTGACGCTGACGCTGCGGGCCCTGCCGACGGCGGGGCACGGGCGCAAGGGGCCGCGCGAGTTGCTGGTCGCGCTGCTGCACAGCCGCTATATGCGGGTGATCACACACCCGGCGTTCACCATCCCGCTGTTCATCGCGAGCCTGTACGGCCTGTACTTCACTCCGATCTTCGACTTCCTGATGGAGAGCCGGGCGGGGCACATCACGATGATGGTGCACTTCCTCGCGGTGGGCCTGGTGTTCTTCTGGCCGATCATGGGCGTGGACCCGGGCCCGCACCGGCCGGGGTATGTGATGCGGATGCTGGAGCTGTTCGCCGGCATGCCGTTCCACGCCTTCTTCGGGATCGCGCTGATGATGGCCTCGGAGCCGATGATCGGCACCTATAAGCACCCCATGGCCTCGCTGGGCATCGATGCGCTGAACGATCAGCAGGCGGGCGGGGGCATCGCCTGGGCGTTCAGCGAGATCCCGTCGGTGGTGGTGCTGCTGGCACTGGCGTACCAGTGGTACCGCTCCGAGCAGCGGCAGGCGAGACGCAGCGACCGGGCGGCGGACCGGGACGGCGACAAGGAGCTGGCGTCCTACAACGCGTACCTGGCCTCGCTCCAGGCGCGCGGTCGGTGATGTTCTTCGCCCCTTGAGCGCTATGGCGGTACGGGCCGCGGCGGGGAGACGATGGTCTCCTGGCCGCGGTCCGCGCATATGTGCGTCCGATATGTGCGTAGGGACCGCCGTGAGGAGGTGCGGGATGCCCGGCTCGGCGAAGGCGATGGCATGGCTGACCGTGGGCGGTCTGGTGGCGGTGACCGCCTATACGGTGGCCCTGGGCAGCAATGGGTGGTTGTGGTTCGCATGGGTGGTGCTGGGGCTGGCGACCATAGGTGCCCTGGTGGCGCGTGACACCTGAGGCGGGTCTTATGGGTCGGTGCGGGCCCTAGATGACTGATGCCAAGGGGTTCAGTGGTCGTACGCGGTGAGGGAGCGCATG